>DASUOZ010000361.1:0-4809 GCA_036276375.1 Pyrinomonadaceae bacterium
CAGACTTTCGAGTTCGTCGATCGACGTGGCGTCGAAGGCCTGGCCCCGATCGTGAAGTGAACTTTCAATGTACGCGAAGCGGCGCCGAAACTTACGATTCGTGAGTTTCAGCGCCGCTTCTGGTTCTACTTGCATGTGCCGCGCGATGTTCGTGGCGGCGAAAAGTAGGTCACCGATCTCTTCGCGCACGCGCGCGTGATTGGCTTCGTCTTTCAGGTTTGCGTGTTCTTGGATCGCGCCGCGCAACTCCTCGATCTCTTCCTGCAACTTGTCGAAGATATCGTCTACCGACTTCCAATCGAATCCGACGCGTGCCGCCTTAGTCGAGAGTTGATGCGCTTCCATCAACGCCGGAGCTTTCGAAGAGACGCCGTCGAGCAGGGAAGTTGTGACAGCTTCAGTTTTGCCCGCGGCTCGTCGCTCTTCGGCTTTCATCGTTTCCCAGTTCAGCAAAACTGTCGCTGAGTCGCCGGCGGTGACGTCGCCGAAAACGTGCGGATGGCGCCGCACCATTTTGTCGTGAATGGCGCCGATCACGTCGTGCATATTGAACTCGCCGCGTTCGCTTGCGACCTGCGCGTAGAAAACGATTTGAAACAGCAGATCGCCGAGCTCGTCGCGCAGCTCCGCGGGGCGGCCTTCGCGTGCGTCTTCGACCGCTTCAAAGGCCTCGTAAGCTTCTTCAAGCAACATCGGCGCGAGCGTGGCGTAGGTTTGTTCGCGATCCCAGGGACAGCCGTTCGGTGCGCGCAAACGCTCCATTAAATTAACTAAATCGTTGAACGTTGTGGGCATGGCAGTAGTCTATGCTACCATCAGGCTAAATTCACAATAGAGCTATGAGTGACGATCAACCAACTTTCAAAGTAACGGATCGGCGCCTGTTCAATGCTGACGGCAGCCCGCGCGATCTTCCTCCAGAAGAGAAGCCTGAACCGAAGCCGGAGCCGGTGGCAGCGACCGCGGAAACGGGATCGCCGGCTGCCGCGGGGACCCAGGCAGAAGCTGAGACAACTCCGCCGCCGGTTGAATCGACAGATGATATGGAAGAGGAATTCACGCCGGAAGAGCTCGCTGAGGCGCGCGACCCGGCCGGATTCATCAGCTTCATCATGTCGATCGCTTCCAATGCCGCGTCCGCACTCGGCATGATGGAACATCCGGTGACGCATTCGCGCGAAGTCGACGTCGAGCTGGGCAAGCACTGGATCGACGTACTCGGCATGCTGCAAAAGAAAACCCAGGGAAATCTCACGTCGAAAGAGAAGCAGATGCTCGACGGTCTGCTCTCGGACTTGCGGATGCAGTACGTCTCGCTCGCGAATGCCGCGCCGCGCGCGCAACGCTTCTCCGGCAGTGACATCACCGGTGGGAGATGAGACTCACTTTCCTCGGTACCGGAACGTCGACTGGAGTTCCGTCGATTGGCTGCGAGTGTGAGACGTGTACCTCGGACGATCCGCGCGACAAACGTCTCAGAGTTTCCGTGATCGTTGAGCACGCCGGTCGGACCATCCTCGTCGATACCTCGTCAGACTTTCGCCAACAAGCCTTGCGCTTCGGACTCAAGCGTCTCGACGCAGTGCTGATCACGCACTGTCACGCGGATCACATCTTCGGTCTCGACGACATCCGCCCGCTCAACTTTCGTTTCGGTGCGCTCGGCGTTCACGCAAACGAACGCGCCTGGGTCGATATCAAACGCATCTTTAAATACATTTTCGAACCGTCGCACTTCGGCGGCGGGCTGCCGCAGGTGATTCCCTACACGGTCTATCACCGCGCGCCGTTCTGCATCGGCCCTGAGCTCGAAATCACGCCGCTCGAAGTCATTCACGGCCGTTTGCCCGTGATGGCCTATCGGTTCAACGACTTTGCTTATCTGACGGATCTCAGCAACATACCTGCGGACACAATCGACTCGTTGCAGGATCTCGACGTGCTCGTGCTCGATTGTCTTCGTTTCCGCGAGCACCCGACGCACCTTTGGGTGGATCGCGCGCTGGAATACATCGAACAGATAAAACCGCGCCGCACGTTCTTCACGCACATCGCGCACGACATCAAACACGGTCGCGACTCTGCGCGGCTGCCCGCGGGCGTGGAGTTCGCGTACGACGGACTGGTAGTGGAGGCATTGACGATTGTTGATTGAAAGGCGTACCGGCAGTCTTTCAATCGAAAATCTACAATCAAAAATCAAAAATTTCCCATGCGTCTCTTTCACGGCACTGACAACGCGGAAATCCAACGCCCGACCGTGCTCACGCTCGGCGTCTTTGACGGGCTGCACCTGGGCCATCAGTTGATCATGAAAACCGTCGTCGAGCGCGCGCGTGAGGTTGGCGCGGTACCGACGGTGATCACGTTTGATCCGCACCCGCGGGCGGTGTTGCATCCGCAGTCGGCGCCGCCGCTGCTTCAGACCTTCGATCAGAAGATCGAGGGCTTCGGCGTGCTCGGGATCGAGCAGACGATCGTTGTGCGTTTTACGAAAGAGTTTTCAAACGTCAGCGCCGAAGGTTTCATTAACGACGTGGTGATGGATCGGTTGCACGCGCGCGAAGTCTATCTCGGCAAGGGTTTCGCGTTCGGCCACAAGCGCGAAGGTAACATCGAACTGCTCAAGCGTCTCGGCGCCCAACTGGGCTTCGTCGCCGGCGAGGTTCCGGAAGTCAAATTTCGCGGCCAGCGGGTGAGCTCAAGCAAGATTCGCGAGCTGCTGGCACGCGGCCAAGTTAACCTCGCGCGGCGCATGCTCGGCCGCCCGTATGGCGTCGAAGGACGCGTCGAACGCGGCGCCGAACGCGGTCATCAGCTGGGCTTTCCGACAGCCAACCTGCATCCACACAACCGCGTCATACCCCGGAATGGCGTCTACGTCACCGGCACTTTGATCGACGGCCAATGGCGACGCAGCGTGACGAATATCGGGCTCCGGCCCACGTTTGGGGACGCGTCGGAACCTTCGGTCGAGACCTTCGTACTGAACTGGGACGGTGACCTTTACGGCGACGTCGTCCGCGTCAGGTTTTTATATCGCCTGCGTGACGAACGAAAGTTTAGTTCGGTAGACGAATTGAAAAGGCAGATTGAGACAGACGTGGCTCGCGCTGAGAGTTATTTTGAGCACGCGGGCACGAAGCACATGTTAGCGATAATTTAGTTTTAGAATGAGCGCACTTGTAAAAAGAGATTTCAATCCCAACGGCTTAAAACCGGCTCCTCTCCCACCGCCGAAGCCGACCCGAGAGGTGCGACCGCTTACCGAGGAGATGGTCGACGAACTGCTCGCCGGCCGCGGTGTGCGTGGCTGGTTGCGTGCGGCGCGAGTGGCGCGCGTGCTCGGCCTGTTCTCGTTGTATCTGTTTCTCGATACGTACGACGTGCGCGCCGATTTCAATCGGCGCTCCGTGACGCGACTGCGCGATCTCGCTCGCGAACGCGGCCGTATGGCGCAGTTGAAAGCCTGGACGCGGGCGCAGCTCTACGCTGCGTTTGATCTTTTTATGCGCGCGTTGCGCTACGTCATTTTCCGCGGCGCCGAGGGTTCCGCCCGAAAACAGGCGCGACTCGAAAAGCAGGCGGCGTGGCTCCGCCAATCGCTGATCGATCTCGGTCCGACGTTCATCAAGATCGGACAGGCACTCGGTACGCGCGCGGATCTTCTGCCGCTCGAATACGTCAAAGAACTCGCCACCCTTCAGGATCAAGTACCGGCGTTTCCGACTGCGGAAGCTTTCGCACGAATCGAAGAGGAACTCGGCCGCCCATTGCATGAAGCTTATCCCGAGATCGACAGTGAGCCGATTGCCGCCGCTTCGCTCGGCCAGGTCTATCGCGCGCGACTCGCCACGGGCGAAGAAGTCGCCGTCAAAGTCCAGCGGCCGGATCTCGAAGCGACGATCAGTTTCGATATCGCGATCCTGTTTCGGCTGGTTAAGCTGACGAATCGTTTCTTCCCACGCGCAAACGAAAACGCCGATTGGGAAGGAATGCTGCGGGAGTTTCACACGACCATCTTCGAGGAGATGGACTACGTTAAGGAGGGCCGTAACGCCGATCGTTTCCGTTACAACTTCCGCACGTGGCGCGCCGTTCGGGTGCCGAAGATCTACTGGTCGCACACGAACACACGCGTGTTGACACTCGAGTTTGTGCGCGGCACGAAGGTCGTCGATCTTGAAGGACTGCGGGCAAACGGTATCTCGCCCGTCAAAGTCAATCGTCTTCTGATACGGACTTATCTGAAGCAACTCCTCGAAGACGGTTTCTTTCACGCCGATCCGCATCCCGGCAACCTGCTGGTGATGGACAGCGGCCATCTCGCGTTCTTCGACTTCGGCATGGTCGGTCGCATCACTCCGAAGTTGCAGACGCAGATGATCGACGCGTTCTTCCACGTGATCGCGCGCGACGTTCACGGTTTGGGACAGGACATCATCAACCTGAACTTCCTGAAGCCCGGCGTCGATCCCGAAACGGTCCGGCCTGTCGTCGAGAGCCTGTTCACACACTATCTCAACCTGAAGCTCGGCGACGTTAACTTCAAGGAGTTGACTTACGACCTCGCGGAAGTGATCTACGAGTATCCCTTCCGGTTGCCATCAAACTTCACGTACATCATGCGTGCGCTGATGACACTCGAAGGCATCGGCGTCGTGACCGACCCCGGTTTCAGTTTCTTTGAGACGGCGAAGCCGTTTGCGCGCGAGTTTATGTTGCGGCGCGAAGGCAAGGTTCTGCGCCAGCTCATTCTCGACAAGCTTACTGGCCGCGAGAATGGCGAGAGTCAGATTGCCTGGTCTC
>DASUOZ010000362.1:0-9619 GCA_036276375.1 Pyrinomonadaceae bacterium
CGCGATCCTGACAGCGGCGATCAGGTCGAGACAACCGAAGAAGACGTGCTACTAAAGTTCATCACCGTCGACGGCGTCACCGCGCCGTGGGTGATCGACCATTTCGTCAACGGGCATCAAACCTCGCGAATCAACTACGACCAGATTCAATACAATCAACGCCTGGCTGACTCGCTCTTCGCAAAACCGGCGGACGTTAAAGCCATCAAGTAAGGCCACAGACTTTCACGGACGAACACGGACAGAACCTTTTCAAATGATTTGGCTAGTCCGTGTTCGTCCGTGTAAGTCTGTGGCTTACATCGCGAGTCCGCCATCGACCTGGATCACCTGGCCGGTGATGTAGCGTGCGTCGTCTGACAACAAAAACGCGGCGATGCGTGCGACTTCGTCTGCTTCCGCAAAGCGGCCCAATGGAATCTGCTCGATGATCTTTGCCTGATAACTCTCGTCGAGTTTGCCCGCCATGTCGGTTGCGACCATTCCCAACGCTAACGCGTTCACTGTCACTTTACGGCTCGCGACCTCTTTCGCCAGCGCTTTCGTGAGACCAACCATTCCCGCTTTCGACGCGGAATAGTTTGACTGGCCCGGCATTCCAACTTCGCCGCTGATCGATGAGATGTTGAGAACCGATCCACCGGTGTCCTGCCGCAACATCACGCGCAGGGCGGCTTTCGCAAAATTCCACGCCCCCTTCAGGTTGGTATCGATCACTTCGTCCCAGTCGTTTTCTTTCATCCGCAGGATGAGGTTGTCGCGCGTAATGCCGGCGTTGTTGACAAGGAAATCGATGCGCCCGAACGCGTCTTTCACCTGTTTCACCATCTCCGCGGCGGCTTCGGTGTTACCGACGTTGCACTGAAAAGCGAGTGCGCGCACGCCGAGCGCTTCGAGCTCGGATTTCAACGTTTCGGCTGATTCGACGCTCTGCGCGTAGTTGAAGGCGACGTCGGCGCCGCGCTGGGCGAGCTCCGTGGCGATGGCGCGGCCGATACCGCGCGTGCCGCCGGTGACGATCGCGGCTTTACCGGCAAATGGCTTTTGATCGGGCAAGTTTGTTGACCTTTCTTGTTGACCTTCTTCTGACCTGGTTTGACACTCGATTCCGTGTCACATCCGTGCTTGTTTCTTCTCGCAGGGCGGTCTCTAATAACACAAGTTAACGAGCGAGAACAAACGGGCATGACGGAACGACCAACACTTCTCAGCTATCTCGACGATTACGAACGACGCGGGCGCGAAACCGTCTTCGTTCACCATCGCGGCCTGCGCACCGTGCGCTGGTCCTACGAGCGGCTCGTACGCGAAGCGCATGGCTTCGCCGGTGAACTGTCCGCGCGCGGCGTTGTGCGCGGCGACCGCGTGCTGCTGACCGGCGAGAGCAGCCCGGAGTGGGCGGCGGCGTTCTGGGGTTGTTGTCTACTCGGCGCCGTGGTCGTGCCACTCGACAAAGGAAGCACACCGGAGTTCATTCACTCCGTCACTCAACAAACTTCGGCGAAAGCAGTCGTTACCGATCATCACGTTCATGACACCTCTCGCGTGCGGGACATTTCCCTCCCACCAGACCTCACGGGAGACGCGCTCGTCGAAATCATCTACACCTCCGGCACAACGTCCGATCCGAAAGGCGTCGTGCTCACCCATCGCAACCTCCTCGCGAACCTCGAGCCGCTTGAACGCGAGATCCGCAAGTACCTGAAGTGGGAACGCTTCTTCCACCCGATTCGCTTTCTCAACCTCGTGCCGCTAAGCCACGTCTTCGGCCAGTTCATGGGCCTCTTCGTTCCGCAGCTACTCGGCGGCGAAGTTCACTTTCACGAATCACTCAACCCTGCGGAGATCGCTCGCACCGCGCGCAAGAACCGCATCTCCGTGATCGTCGCGGTGCCGCGCGTGCTTGACGCGTTGCGTGAGTGGGTCGAACGTGAGCTTGAACGAACCGGGTCCGCGCACAAGTTCGATCGACAACTCGCGGCAAGCGAAGCGCACGGTTTCCTGCGGCGTTGGTGGACCTTCCGCAAGATTCACCAGCAGTTTGGTTGGAAGTTCTGGGCGTTTCTTTCAGGCGGCGCAACGCTCAGCGAGCGCACCGAAGACTTCTGGCGCCGGCTCGGTTTCGCGGTGCTGCAAGGTTACGGGATGACGGAGACCGCGGCGTTGGTTTCAGTGAGTCATCCGTTTAAACGTAGCCGCGGCTCGATCGGACGGTTGATGCCGGGTTACGAAGTGAAGCTCGACGAATCGGGCGAGATCATGGTGCGCGGCGCGAGCGTCTCGCCCGGTTATTGGACCAGCAGCGGCCGCGTAAACGGACGCGAAGGCGCGTGGCTGCGCACAGGGGACGTCGGACAATTCGACGAGAGCGGGAATCTGTTCTTTAAAGGCCGGCAGAAAGACGTGATCGTGGGCGCGGCGGGCCTGAACATCTATCCTGAAGATCTCGAAGCCGCGCTCGATCGGCAACCGGAGATACGCGCAAGTTGCGTCGTCGCGGTTGAAGGCGAGCGTGGCAGCGAACCTGTCGCCGTCATCATCCCTCACGACCGCAACGCCGACATAAACAGGGCAATCAGCCGCGCCAATGAACAACTCGCCGAGTACCAACAGATCCGCCGTTGGTCCATCTGGCCCGAACCCGACTTCCCGCGCACCTCCACGCACAAAGTTTTGAAACGCGAACTGGAAATCCCATCGCACATACTCTCCCCGGGACCCCAATCCCTTTCTTCAAATCCCTCCCCCAGCACTCTCGCCAGCGAAATCCAGCGGTTTACCCACAACCCGGCCCTAAACTTCGACGCCTCAGCGCGGCTCTCAGACCACCTGGATTCACTCGGCCGCGTCGAGCTCCTAAGCGCGCTCGAAGACCGTTACCAAATCTCCCTCGACGAAGCAGCCTTCACCGCCGCAACAACCGTCGCCGACGTGCAAAAACTCGTTCGCGGAGAGATCGAAGAACATGCCGTCCCATACCCGTATCCATCCTGGACGCGCTGGCGCATCGTCAAACTAATCCGCCTGCTGCTCTTCTACACGATCATCCTGCCCGTGACGCGGGTGATGACCCGGATGTCCATTGCCGGCCGCGAAAACCTGGCCGAACTAAAAGGCCCCGCACTCTTCGTGGCGAATCACATCTCTCTCGGCGATCACGCTCTGATCCTCGCCGCACTTCCTTTTCACCGCCGCCACCGCCTCGCCATAGCGATGGAAGGCGAACTGCTGCGCATGTGGCTCCACGCTCCCGCGGGAACAAATCTCACGTTGCGCTTGCGTTGGCTGGCGCAATACTTCCTCATCAACCTGTTCTTCCACGTTTTCCCGCTCCCCAAAAAGAGCGGCTTTCGGCGCAGCTTTGCCTACGCCGGCGAATGCATCGATCGCGGCGAAAGCGTTCTCGTCTTTCCGGAAGGCAAGCGCGCTCCACGCGGCCAGATGCACATGAACCCCTTCAAACCGGGCATCGGTCTGCTGGCCCAGGCCCTCGATGTCCCTGTCGTTCCCGTCCACCTCGAAGGCCTCTACGAACTAACGCGGCGCAAACAGTACTTCGCCGACCCCGGCATGGTCCACGTGATCTTCGGCGCACCCGTAACTTTCCCCACCGGCACAAATCCCACCACAATCGCCCACGACCTCGAGCACCGCTTCGCCGGTCGTCCGGCCGAAGATTTCCACCGGGAACATCCGTGAACCAGCAGCGTCTAATGCAACATGTTCCTGACATGCGTTGACCCTCCGCTGACGTACTACCACGAGATGTTCTTTCAGGACGTCAATGAGTTTTTGTCCTATGTCGTTCCCCTAGTATTGTGCGTAGTCCTGTGGAAGCTGTTTGTTACCAACCGAATCACACGCGCCCGAGATGTGACGGTCCTTGGTTTGGATAAGAGCTCCTCACGCCGTTCCAACGACCGATAGCACGCCCTGAGCTAATCAGGTACACTCACGCACCTATGCTCGATCTGAACTACGTCCGCGAAAATCTCGAACAGGTCCACGCCGCGCTTGAGGCGCGCCACGCGTCGGAAGAAGCGTTTGCCTTACTACGGAGCTTTGCAGAAGCCGATAAGGACCGTCGCAGTGCGATCGCCGAGTCAGACCGGCTTAACTCCGAGCGAAACAAACTGAGTCAGCAAGTCGGATTCTTGATGAAGGACGGAAAAGCCGGCGAGGCCCAGACCTTGCGCGCACAGGTCGGTGAATTGAAGGCACGCGCCGCGCAAGCCGAAGCACTCCGCGACGAATCTGAAGTCCGAATGCGCGATATCCTGATATCCCTGCCGAACATCCCGCACGAAAGCGTGCCGCGCGGCGAAAGCGAGGCTGACAACGTCGAAGTGCGTCGCTGGGGCAACGCGCCGCAGTTTAACTTCGAACCAAAGGACCACGTCGATCTCGGTACCGCTCTCGGCATTCTGGACCTCGAACGCGCGGCAAAAATCTCGGCCGCGCGCTTCGCGATCCTGAACGGCGCCGGCGCGCGACTCGAACGCGCCCTGATCAATTTCATGCTCGACGTGCAAACACGCGAGCACGGCTACTCGGAAACACTGCCGCCCTTTATCGTCAATCGCAGCGCACTCTTCGGCACCGGACAGCTACCGAAGTTTGAAACGGATCTTTTCAAACTCCAGGACGATCGCGAGCTCTATCTAGTCCCGACGGCCGAAGTGCCCGTCACGAATTATCACCGCGAAGAGATCCTGGATGCCGCGCATCTGCCGCTGCGCTGGGCCGCATACACGCCGTGCTTTCGTTCCGAAGCCGGCAGCTATGGACGCGACACGCGCGGTATCATCCGCCAGCACCAGTTCGAAAAAGTCGAGCTCGTCAAATACTCTTTGCCGGAAAACTCTTACGAGGAATTGGAATCACTCACGCGCGACGCCGAAACGATCCTGCAAAAACTCGGTCTTCACTATCGCGTCGTCACGCTTTCAACCGCGGATCTCGGCTTCGGCTCAGCCAAGACTTACGACATCGAAGTCTGGCTGCCGTCGCAGAACACGTTTCGCGAGATCTCTTCCTGCTCAAACTACGAAGCGTTTCAGGCGCGTCGCGCGCAGATCCGCTTCCGCCGCGCAGGCGGAGCCAAACCGGAGTTTGTTCATACGCTGAACGGATCTGGTCTGGCGATTGGACGTACGTGGATTGCCGTGCTGGAGAACTATCAGCAGGAAGACGGATCAGTGATCGTCCCCGAAGTTTTGCAGCCCTACATGGACATGGACCGAATTACTTAACGCGCCTCATTTAACTCTCAAGTCAAACGGCATCACCAACATCGAATCGCCGTTCTTCATCTTGTCCATCAACGCCATGTAACGCAGCGCGCGGCGCGCATCTTCCGGCAGCGACGCGTAGACCTGGCGTTGCTGCTCGAGTTGCGTGTTGGAGTTCTCGCCGCCACCGCTGAGTAACTGCTGCAGGAACGTTGTCGGATACGGGAAGATCACACGTTCCACACCTTTGTTAGCCGGAATCTTAGCCAGCTCTTTCGCTACGTCGACCGCGCGATCGAGCCCGCCAAACTCATCGACGAGACCACGATCCTTCGCCTGCGCGCCTGTCCACACGCGTCCCTGGCCCACCGAGTCGATGAACTGCGGATCCTTCTTGCGACCCTTCGCGACCTTCGGCACGAAATCGTTGTAGTAGGTCTCCTTGATCCACTCCACAAACTTCGCGCGCTCTTCGTCGGTAAACTTTTCCGTCTCGCGAAACATACCGGCAGTCTTGCCACGCAGCACGTACTCGTTTGAGATTCCGAGCCAGTCGTAAAAACCACGCATCACCGGTTTACCGGCCACAACGCCGATCGAACCCGTAATCGTCGACGGCTGCGCAATGATCTTGCTGGCGCTCGCCGAGATGTAGTAACCGCCCGAGGCCGCCACGTCACTCATGGAAACAACCACCGGCTTCTTTTGATTCGCAGCCTCGACGGCGTGCCAGATGATGTCTGACGCCAAACCCGAACCGCCCGGACTGTCCACCCGCAACACGATCGCCTTGATTGTCTTGTCAGTTGTGGCGTCGTTCAACGCCTTCGCGACCGTGTCCGATCCGATCGACTGATCGCCCGACGGACTGTTCTGCGAACTGCCGGAACCGATGTCGCCACTTGCGTAAATCACCGCGATTCGTTCGCCCTGGTTCAAACCCAGCGACTCAGGCGACACGTCTCGATAGTCAACGCCGCGCACGAGCGCAAACGTATCGGAGTCTTTGTAACCAAGCTGCTTCTTGAGTTGATTCTCGAGCTCGTCGCGGTAGATCGCGTCGTCGATCAAACCGGCTTCTTTCGCCTTGATCGCGCTGTAAGGCGCGTTGTCGATCAGCGCGCGCACTTCATCAGGAGTCTTCTTACGCGCTTGCGCGATCGTGTTCACGAACCGATTGAAAAGATCGTCGAGCATCTCGTTGATGTACTCGCGATGTGCGTCGGTCATTTCCTTCTGCGTGAACATGTCGCCGGCGCTTTTGTATTTTCCGATCTGATAAATGTCGGGATAGATACCGAGCTTGTCGAGTGAGCCGCGGAAAAACATCACGTCGGCGGCAAGCCCGTTAATAAACAGTTCGCCGGGCGGCGGCACGATGATCTTGTCGCACGCGGTCGCGATGTAATACTCCTTATTCAAGCCAAACTCAATAAAGGCATAAACCTGCTTGCCCGACGAGCGGAAGTCTGTAATCGCATCGCGAAGTTCTTCAGCCTTGCCCCAGCCGACCCCCGACATATTGATATCGAGCACGATCGCCTTGATGCGGTTGTCGACCTTCGCTTTCTTGAACTGCATGACTAGTCCCGTAAGCGACTGGTCAGGCCCACCGAATATTTTTTTGAACGGATCGTCAGGACTGTAATCGGGAAGCGAGCCGGTGACGCGCAGTGCGAGCACGCTGTTGTTGCGAATCGTGGGCTCGCCCTTGCGAATGGCAATCCAAAGCACGGCAATGCCCAGGATGCAAACTAAAAGCAGCCCTCCCAGAATTCCGACGATAATCAAAGCTGTCTTACGGGTTCCTGACATTGCCATACGATTGAGTCCTTTTGGTGAAAGTGGTTAGTGATGTGTGTACGCAATCGACGCACATAAGGTTTAGGTCGACGTTATCGTCGCACAATCCAGCCGCCGCCCACGACCTCGTCTCCGCGGTAAAAAACCGTCGCCTGACCGGGCGTGATAGCGCGCTGCGGTTCGTCGAAAACGACGCGGGCGCGGCCGTCGCGTAGAGGAGTTATCGTCGCCGGTGCGGCTGTGTGACGATAACGCACGCGCACATCTGCGCGGACCGGTTCTGTGGGATCAGCAAGACTGATCCAATTGACGCCCGCCGCAGTAAATTCATTACTCAACAACTCGTCCGCGGTGCCGACGCTTATCCTGTTTTTATCCGCTGTTATTGAAATCACGTACAAAGGTCGTTGGTCCGCAATCCCTATCCCACGTCGTTGCCCAACTGTGTACCGGTGAACACCTTCGTGCTCTCCGATTACGCGCCCTGAGGCGTCAACTATCTCACCCTTCCCAGGCAAGCGATCCGTGGCATTTTCCGCTTCGAGATAACGATCGATGAAGCCTGCGTAATCGCCGTCAGGAACGAAGCAGATCTCCTGCGACTCCTTTTTCTCCGAAACGCCGATCAAATTATGCTGCCGCGCGGCGTCGCGCGCCTCGGGCTTCGACATCTCGCCCAACGGAAACAGCGCGCGCGACAACTGCTCCTGCGTCAGTTCCCACAAAAAGTAAGATTGGTCTTTTTGTTCATTCCGGCCACGGAGCAAGCGAAACCGGCGCGTGTTCTCGTCAGATTCGACGCGCGCGTAATGACCGGTCGCGACTTTCTCGCATCCCAAACTCAACGCCAGTCGATCGAGCGACGCAAACTTCAACCGGCTATTACACGCCACACATGGAATGGGCGTCTCGCCTTTCAGGTAACTCGACACAAACGGCTGCACGACGTCGCGCTCGAAGTCCCGTTCGAGGTTCAGCACGTAAAACGGAAAACCAAGCTCTTCGGCGACGCGACGCGCATCGTAAACGTCGTCCAACGAACAACAACGAGACGGCAGCGGATCGCCGTTCTCGTCAACGTTGATGCCCCGACGCTGATCCCAGAGCTGCATCGTAAAGCCGACGAGCTCGTGGCCTTGATCTTTCAGAATCGCCGCGGCCGCGGATGAATCCACGCCGCCGCTCATTGCTACTGCTATCTTCATTGTTGCTTCCAATCCCCTCCTCTGAGTAACGCTCGCGAAACGCAGAAAGGAGAGGGATTTTGGTGACTCCGTCACCGATGTTAAGATAATCAACCGTTTCAACCAAAATGCCTGAAAGCGCAATCCAGGATTATCGCGTAGCCACCGAGCCTTATTACCTCCCGGTTGGCCGGGAAATCGAACTCTTCGAAGCCGCCCATTCCGCGCACCTGCCGGTGATTCTGAAGGGTCCAACCGGTTGCGGAAAGACCCGTTTTGTCGAGCACATGGCGTGGCGTCTCGAACGCCCGCTGATCACGGTCGCTTGCCACGAAGACCTGTCGTCGACGGACTTGGTCGGACGTTTTCTGCTCGAAGGCGAGGAGACGATCTGGCACGACGGTCCACTGACGTCCGCCGTCCGAAACGGCGCGATTTGTTATCTCGACGAGGTGGTCGAAGCGCGCAAGGATACGGTCGTCATCATTCACCCGTTGACCGACCATCGCCGGCGTCTCCCGATCGAAAAACGCGGCACGATTCTCGAGGCCCCTGACGATTTCATGCTCGTCGTGTCTTACAACCCCGGTTATCAGTCGATACTCAAGGATCTGAAACAGTCGACGCGCCAACGTTTTGTGGCGCTTGAGTTTGACTATCCGCCGCCGGAGATGGAAGCCGAGATCGTCGCGCGTGAAGGTAGCGTTGACGAGGGCACCGCGCGCGATCTGGTTTTGATTGGTCAGAAGGTGCGAAACCTGCGCGGCCATGGTTTGGAAGAAGGCGTCTCCACCCGACTTCTGATCTACGCGGCGCAGTTGATTGCTCTGGGTATTCCACCTGCCGATGCCGCCGAGGTCGCGATGTCCGCGCCTATCACCGACGATCGCGAACTGCAACGAAGCATCCGCGAGATCATCACCACGGTCATTTGAGTTTCAGGTTGTGCAATCCGAACAACATGAGTCGCCTGAGGCGCATGAGTCGATCGAGCGGCAGTCGTTTCTCGAACTGACGCGCAGCATCGCAGGTCTGCCGTTGGACCAGGCGGCCGTGGTACTGGAGACGAGTGCGTCAATCGCGGCGATCTCTTTGCGCGCGGGTATCGAATTTCTGCGTGCGGCGCCTGCCGCCGCGCATATCCTGCAACCGGCGGAACTGCGCGCGTGGGGCGAGATGGGCCGGCGTCTCGCGATGAGCGACTACGAAAACGCGGTTTCGTTTTTCGTCGCCGGCGTTGAAGAATTGCAAAGCGTCCCGCCGGAGTTGCTGCCTGCGATCTTCACCTTGTGCACGCGCCAGATGACTCTCTCGACCACGATCGGGAGAGACACACTTTATTCACTCCCGGAACTCGTCGCGAACATCGGCGACGTTGTCGTAGTCGCTTCTGTACTCGAA
>DASUOZ010000363.1:0-7821 GCA_036276375.1 Pyrinomonadaceae bacterium
GCGAGTCGGTGACGCTTCTCTCGTCATCGACGACCAGAATGGTTTTGCGTTGAGGTTCTATCATCGGTTTAGAATTCCGTCGGCTACGAGGTTGAAACCGTCCTTGCAACTTGCGTACACAGTGTTGGTCCAAATAGTTTAGTTGAGTTAATTGCTGAAAAGCGGAAACCTGCACAGCCCAGTGCGCGCTTTTTCGCATATAATCAAACCGAGATTCTGACCCCCAAGATGTCGCTCAAGAACACAAACGAACAGGTACTCGTCGTCGATGACGACGAGGCGATCCGCTGGACGCTGCGCGAAGCGTTGCAGAGCTGGGGCTTTACGGCCATCGAAGCGGATTCGGTGGCGGAAGCTCTGAAACAGTTCAGAACTGAGTTACCGGCCGCGGTTTTGCTCGATATTGACCTGCCCGACGGTTCGGGCCTGGACGTCCTGCGCGAGATCAAGACCGATCATCCCGAAGCGATCGTGATCATGATTACAGGCAATGTTCAGGTCGCGAATACCATCTCGGCCCTGCGCGGAGGCGCCTACGATTTCATCGGCAAACCCATCAATCTCGAAGAGCTGCGGGTCACGATTCGCAACGCGATCGAGACGCGCCATCTCAGACGCGAAGTCGAGCTGGTCAGAAAAGAAAGAGCGCGAGAGTTTAATTTCCGCCAGATCGTCGGTGAGTCTCCGGCGATGAAGAAGATGCTGGGCCTCGCAGCGAAGGTGGCCGAAAGCGAAGTCTCGTCGGTACTGCTTCAAGGCGAATCCGGCACCGGTAAGGACCTCGTCGCCAAAGCAATCCATTACGGCTCGCAGCGATCGGACCGTCCCTTCGTCGCCGTAAACTGCGCCGCGCTTCCCGCCACGCTCATCGAGTCGGAGCTCTTCGGTTACGAAAAGGGGGCGTTTACCGACGCGAAAGCCCGAAAAGAAGGACTGTTCGAACAGGCAGAAGGCGGAACACTTTTGCTCGACGAGATCGGTGAACTGGAGCTCTCGCTGCAAGCGAAACTGTTGCGCGTGTTGGAAGAAGGAGCTTTTCGTCGCGTCGGCGGTTTGAAAGACATTCCGCTCGACGTGCGCGTGCTCGCCGCGTCGAATCGCGATCTGAAAACCGAAAGCGAGGCCGGACGCTTTCGTCTGGACCTTTACTATCGTCTCTCGATTATTCAGATCGACATTCCGCCGTTGCGCGACCGGGGCGACGACGTGCTCCTGCTTTCGCAACACTACATCGACACGATCGGCGCGCGTCTCAAACGAAACCAAAAGATCTCGCGCCTCTCGGCCGAGGCTATTAAGGTTTTTCGAAAATACCGCTGGCCGGGAAATGTCCGTGAACTACGCAACGTTATCGAGCGGGCGCTGATTCTCGAAGACACCGACGAGATTACAACCGAATACCTGCCCGGCGGCCTGCTGGAAGCGCCACGACTCGCGACCGTGTCCGGTGCAGACGCCGCAACTCACTTTGTCTTACCCGAACAGGGAATCTCGCTTGACGAAGCAGAGCTTTCTTTCGTTCGCCAGGCCATCGAGCGAAGTGGCGGCAACCAGACACGCGCTGCCGAACTACTCGGCATTTCGCGCGATCAGCTAAGATATCGACTCAAGAAGCTCGAAGACGCGCAGGCCGCCACGGCGGACGCCGAAACCTGAATTCCATGACCGTCATTGATCAAAGCTCAGTCGAGACTCAGCTCCAGCCCGAAGAAGCTTTACAACGTTCGCAGAAGGAACTCGCGGACATCAAGTTTGCGCTCGACGAATCGGCCATCGTCGCCATCACTGACCAACGCGGAATCATCAACTACGTCAACGACAAGTTTTGCGAGATCTCGAAATACTCGCGCGCGGAACTGCTCGGCCAGGATCATCGCATCATCAACTCCTCCTACCATCCGAAAGAGTTCATCAGAGACCTTTGGACGACGATCGCAAGCGGCAAAGTCTGGCGTGGCGAAATCAAGAATCGCGCCAAGGACGGAACCTACTATTGGGTTGACACCACGATAGTTCCCTTCCTCAACGCGGAAGGAAAGCCTTACCAGTACGTCGCGATCCGCAGCGACATAACGGAGCGCAAACGAGCCGAGCAACAGATCCGCGAGCAGGCGGCGTTGCTCGATCAGGCGCAGGACGCGATCCTCGTGCGCGATCTCGATCAAAACATTCTGTTTTGGAACAAAGGCGCCGAAAAGATTTACGGTTGGTCTGCTGAAGAGGCGATCGGCAAAAACGCCAAAGATCTGCTGTTCAAAGCGTCGTCCGCGCAGTTGGAACAAGCTGCGAAAGCCGTGATTCAAAACGGAAAATGGATGGGCGAAATCCATCAAACACGCCGCGATGGAACGGAGATCACAGTCGAGAGCCGCTGGACGCTCGTACGCGATGAACAGGGCCAACCCCACTCCATTCTGGTCATCAACACGGACGTCACTGAGAAGAAGCGCATGGAGTCGCAGTTTCTGCGCGCTCAGAGAATGGAGTCGATCGGCACGCTCGCCGGCGGCATCGCCCACGACCTGAACAACGTGCTTTCGCCGATCGTGATGGCGATCGACATGTTGCAGTTGAAAACGACCGACGAAGCGAGCCGCAAGTGGTTGGACGTGCTGCGCACCAACGCCGAGCGCGGCGGAAACATGGTACGCCAGGTATTGTCGTTTGCCCGCGGAGTCGAAGGCGAACGGGTAACGTTGCAGCCGAAACACCTGATCAAAGAGATCGTCAAGATCCTGCGTGAGACACTACCCAAGTCGATCGAGATGAACTTTGAGCTTCCGAAGGACCTTTGGCTGATTTCGGCCGACGCCACCCAGATGCACCAGGTCCTGATGAATCTCTGCGTGAATGCTCGCGACGCGATGCCCGAAGGCGGTTCGATCTCGATCAAAGCGGAAAACGTTTTTGTCGACGAAAACTACGCGCGCATGCACCTGGAGGCAAAGCCCGGACGCTTTGTGGTGATTAGTGTTGCCGATACCGGACCCGGCATGACGCCCGAGATTCAAAGCCGCATCTTCGAACCGTTCTTCACCACGAAAGAGATGACAAAGGGCACGGGCCTCGGTCTTTCAACCGCGCTGACGATCGTGAAAAGCCACGGCGGTTTCGTCAACGTCTATAGCGAGCTGCACAAAGGCAGCCAGTTCACGTTGTATCTTCCCGCGCTTTCTACGCCGGGATCAGTCGATGCCGCGGTACTGCAAACTGATCTGCCGCTCGGCCACGGAGAGCTGATTCTCGTGGTGGACGACGAAGAATCCATTCGCGAAATCACGCGCGGCACCCTCGAAACGTTCGGCTATCAGGTCCTCACGGCGAGCGACGGCACTGAAGCACTCGCACTTTACGCCGACAAGAAAAACGAAATCGCCGTGGTGCTTACGGACATGGTCATGCCCTTCATGGACGGCCCGGCAACCATTCGCGCCCTACAAAGAATGAACCCCAAGGTGCGCATCATTGCCGCCAGCGGCCTCGGCGCGGGTCAGCACGCCGGTGAAGGCGTGCTTGAAGGCGTCGCCGTCTTCCTCAACAAGCCCTATACGGCTGAGAAACTGCTCAAGACATTGGCTCAGGTCCTACACGAATAAACCCTTGAGAGCCTGCGGGAAATTTCAACTCGCCTGCGAAATACCTCGCAACTGACCGGCCTTTGTCCCCGGAAACGTAAGAAAATAAAAGTGGTACAGGTCGTGCACTAGCGTCAGCCGTCGCAGGAATGTTCAGGTGCGATTGAAGAGGAGTTGACGATGGCGAAGGTATTGGTGCTGGGTGGCGGGTTCGGCGGCGTGGTCGCGGCAGAGCGACTTGCCGAACAGTTGGGTGACGAGCACCAGATTACGCTCGTTTCGCGCAGCCGCCATTTTGTCTTCTATCCGTCGCTGGTGAAGCTGGCTTTTGGCAAGTGTGAGACGAAGGACGTCTCGTTTGACCTGCGACACGCTATGCTCGGTCGGCGCGTGAACTTCATTGAAGCAGAAGTTGCACGCATCGATACGTGCGAACGAAAAGTCGCAATCGCTCATGGCGACGTAGAGGGAAATCTTCCTTACGACTATCTGGTCTTTGCGTTAGGCCGCCGGCTCGCAACGGAGCGCATCAGCGGCTTCTACGAGCACGCTCATCACCTGCTCAACCTCGACAAAGCCATCAAGTTTGGCAAGGCACTGGCGAATTTTCACGCGGGCCACGCCGTCATCGGGCAGTGCGCCGGCACACGGCTCCCAGTTCCTGTTTACGAAACGGCTTTTGCGCTCGCGCGCCTACTTGAGGAGAGGGAGGAACGCGAGCACGTGCAGATCACCGTTGTGAGTCCACATGAATTGGGAGCCGAACTCGAGGATCGTGACGCCGCCGGCACGCTCGAGAAAGCATTCGCCTCCCGGGGGATTGAGTTCGTTTCAAACTTCCCGGTTGAGGTCGTCACGCAAAACTCCGTCGCCACCGCCAGCGGACGAACAATCGATCACGATCTGCTGATGTTACTGCCGCCGTTTCGTGGCTCATCGGCAGCGTCATATGCCGGTATCACCAACAGCGAAAGCTACATCAACGTGGACCTGACGATGCGCGTAATCGGTCAGGACCGGATCTACGCGGCCGGCGACTGCGTGAACTTCAGCGGGCCGAAGATGGGCCACATGGCGACGCGCCAGGCTGAAGTCGCGGCCCGCAATCTTGTTGCGGAAATCGGCGGACGCGAACCAGTCGCCCGCTATGTTCACGAGCTGAAGCTGGTGATTGACGAAGCAGGAAGCGACAACATGTATTTGCACAAAGATTTCGCCATCGAAGGACCGGCGACGATCAAACGAGGTCGTTTTTGGAGTTTGGCAAAACGTGCGCAGAAAGAGCTGTGGGAGCTCTCGCACGCATAAGTTTTTAAGTACGCGGAGGTAATAATAATGAACGCCACCACCACCACGATTCATTTGGCGGAAATCCCCCTCGGAGGAAGCGACGGATTTGCCTGGAACCTTCTGCACGGCGAGCGTGAGGACATTTGCGAAGCGCTGCTGAAAGACGATTCGAAAGAGCACAAAGACTTGCTTCAGGCACGCCTGCGCAAAGTGGACGATGCGCTCGATCGCTTGATGTCCAGCCCAGCAGTGCTGCACTGAGTTCCCGTTTAGAGTTCAAGCTTTAGCTTGTCGGCAAAGCAGCAGCCTAAACGCTGAACTCAGAACAGAGAGGTGACGATCATGATCAACATCAAACGCATCCTTTGTCCGACTGACCTGTCGCCCTACTCGGGGAACGCCGTGCGCTACGCGCTAGCCCTGGCGCGTACGCACGACGCCGAGTTGATCGTGCTGCACTGCACGGATAGTCCGACCGGTGTGGAAGAGCTGCAAAACTCGGTGCGCGAATACGTTGATCCGACTTTCACGCGTTGCCGCTTCATCGTTGCACCTGCGGATCGCGTCGACGAAGAGATCATGGCGCACGCACAAGCAGAACGCGTCGACTTGATCGTGATGAGATCGCGCCGCCGCCCTCATCGGGCGGCGTTGTTGGGTTCAACTGCCGAGTCAATTTCCCGGACGGCTCCGTGCCCGGTGCTCGTGTTGCACAACGATGGTCGAGAGTTTGTGAACGACGATTTGGAAGTGAACTTGAAACGCGTGCTCGTCGCTTACGACTTCTCCGACTTTTCGGAGCTGGCGCTGAACTACGGTTTGTCGATCGCGCAGGAGCATCAGGCGGAAGTTCATCTACTGCACGTGCTGCCGGCGCGTTCGATAAACGATCCGGAGATCGCCTGGTATCCTGTTAAAGGTGAGTCGACTTATCACACCGCCGCGCGCCGTTTGCAGAAAGCAGTGCCGCCGGAGGTCCATCTTTGGTGCAATGTGGTGACCGGGGTGAGTGAAGGACACCCGTACCGCGAAATTCTCGATTACGCCGAAAAGAACGAGATCGACTTGATCAGCGTGGGAGCGCACGGCGCCGGCTTCGGCATGCGTGCGTTGTTCGGATCGAATGTCGATCGCGTGCTGCGCCAGGCGCGGTGTCCGGTGCTGGTGGCGCGTCCTTTGAAACCGCGAATGCTCGTGAGTCTGGAAACAACCAGCTCGGAGTGGCGCCGCGTGGTGGCTTCGTAAGTTGCGAGGGTTGCATGGGAGAACACAACGTCGAACAGCAAGTGGATGAAACGAAAGCGCAGGCCTTTATGAAGGCGTTGCTCGAGGATCTGCGCGCGCTTGCATTCATGCTTCAGGACGGTCGTGTAGAGAGCGGCGTGCAACGGATCGGCGCGGAACAGGAGATGTTCCTCGTCGATCGCCACCTGCGGCCCGCTCCGGTTTCTTTAGAGGTTCTCAAGGATGCCGGCGACGCGCGGCTGACAACCGAGATCGCACGGTTCAATCTTGAAGCGAACCTCAGTCCGCTCAAGCTTGCGAACGACTGTTTCACACGGATGGAACAGGAGCTCAGCGAGTTGATCAATCTCGCGCGCGCCAGCGCCGCAAATCAGAATGCCGATGTGCTGCTCTCCGGTATCCTGCCGACGCTGCAAAAGTCGGACTTGACGCTCGACAATCTCACTCCCGGCCCGCGTTATCGCCAGTTGGATCGTGGCGTAATTGGCCTGCGTGGCGGCCCGCTTTCGATTCACATCAAAGGACTGGATGAGCTTCAAATAACTCACGACAACATCATGATGGAGTCGTGCAACACGAGTTTCCAGGTCCACTTTCAAACCAGCGCCGCAGAGTTTGCGAACCATTACAACGTCGCGCAGGCCATAACTGCTCCGGTGCTGGCAGTGGCCGTCAACTCACCACTGCTGTTTGGCCAACGGTTGTGGCAGGAAACACGCGTCGCGCTGTTTCAACATTCCACCGACGAACGCTCGCGCCCGCAGCTCGCTCGCAATCAACCAACGCGCGTGAGTTTCGGCGACCGCTGGCTGGCAAACTCCGTCGTCGAGCTGTTCCACGATCAGATCACTCGTTTTCGCCCAATCATGATCACGCAACCGGACGAGAATCCGTTTGCCGTCCTCGCACGCGGCGAGACGCCTGTCCTCTCAGCCTTGCGCATGCATAACAGCACCGTCTGGCGCTGGAACCGGGCGTGTTACGGAGTCACTGACGGCGTGCCGCATCTGCGCATCGAGAATCGCGCGTTGCCGTCGGGCCCAACGATTGTCGACGAGATCGCCAATGCCGCGTTCTTCACCGGCCTGATGCTGGCCCTGCCGCGGGTCTACGGCGATATTGCCAGGCGAATGGCCTTTGACGACGCGAAGTCAAACTTTTTCCGCGCTGCCAGACACGGGCTCGATGCGCATTTTCAGTGGATTGACGGACACAATCATTCGGCTGCAGCATTGATTCTAAACGACTTGCTTCCGCTCGCACGTCAGGGACTGGCCGATTCGGGCGTCGCTGGTGGCGACATTGATAAGTATCTGGGAATCATTGAAGAGCGCTCGCAATCCCGTCAAACGGGCGCGCGCTGGATCTCGAAGTCGTTGACCTCTCTCGGGGGTGCGGCATCTAAAGATGTCACCCAAAGAAAATTAGCTATTGAAATGCTGGCCAACCAGAAGACGGGTCAACCGATTCATCGTTGGGCAGTTATCGAAAAGGCCGACGACGGCGAATGGGAGCACGGCTATCGTACGGTCGGTCAATTCATGTCTACCGACCTCTTCACCGTCAGCCCCGACGACTTGATTGATTTTGCTGCCAGCTTGATGGACTGGCGACACATCCGGCACGTGCCGGTCGAGGATCGCGAGGGCCGTTTAGTCGGCCTTGTGACTCATCGCGCGCTGCTTCGCTTGCTGATGAATGGAATGAACCG
>DASUOZ010000364.1:0-6869 GCA_036276375.1 Pyrinomonadaceae bacterium
GACGGCTGCTACCTGCTCCAGTCGATGTACATCTTCAAACAGCCAAACATCGGCGGCGAGGTCACGTGTCATCAAGACAGCACGTTTCTCTACACTGATCCCATCAACATCGCAGGACTTTGGTTCGCGCTCGAAGACGCGACGATTGAGAACGGTTGTCTGTGGGCGTTGCCCGGTGGACATCGCCAGGGTTTGAAGTCGCGTTGGCGACGCACTCACGACGAGCGTATGGAGTTTGAGATCTTCGACAACGAACCGTGGCCCCGCGAGGGACTAGTTCCGCTGGAAGTTCGCAAAGGAACTCTCATACTGCTGCACGGCCTGCTGCCACACTGTAGCTTCGAAAACCGATCGCCGCGTTCTCGGCACGCTTACACACTTCACCTGATCGGCGCGAATACAGATTATCCGTCTGACAACTGGCTGCGACGCTCACCAGAAATGCCTCTGAAAGGCTTCTAAATCAATCGGTTGCGGAGAGTTAGAGACTCGGCCGTAAGAGTCCGCGGAAGATGCCTTGCACGCGGACCTGACTGGCGGGGAGAGTGAGTGGTTGAAGTTGCGAGTTTGCGGGTTGCAACTCAATGTTTGCGCCGCGGCGATAGAGACGTTTCAAGGTCGCCTGGTTTTCTTCGATCAATAGCGCCACCACGATTTCGCCGTCGCGGGCGTCAGTGCGATTCTCGATCAACGCGATGTCGCCGTCGCAGATGTGCTCGTCGATCATCGAGTCGCCTTTTACCTTCAACGCATAAACGCGATCGGGTTTCACGCGCCCGAGCAGAAAACGCGGCACCGGAATCCGTTCGTCGTTTTCATCGTTTACAGCTTCGAGCGGCACGCCTGCTGCAATCCGCCCAAGTAGCTTAACTTCGCAAAGCGAATCGGCGCTCTTGTCTTCAACCTTGACGTTGAGCGCAAAAGATCCGTCTTCATGCTCGCGGACCAACAGGCCGCGACGCTCGAGGGCAGCGATGTGCTTCGCGATCGTCGCCCGCGACTTCACTCCAAACTGGCGTGCGATCTGCGCGTACGACGGAACGTAGCCGTGCCGTTCAAGGAACCGCGTAATGTAATCCAGGATTTCTTTTTGTCGCTGCGTTCGGGGGAGCATTCTTTGTTGAGCAGTTGTCCCGATTAAGCCCGATTAAAAGTTAGCCCGCTTGCAGGGAAGAACTTACATCGACCGCTGGAGGTTGATACGGCATTCTAGGTCGCACAAACAAAAGCGTCAAGCATTTGTTAACGCGCGTGTTTTAACGGATCGAATAACGCACCAGCGTCCGGGGAAAAATCCGAACCGATGGCGGCATCTGTCCGATGGGCATCGGCGGCGACTTGAGTAACTCATCAGCCTTCTTCCCGTAGACGGCTATGTTGAGATCGTTGTCGGGATTGATCACTGCGCCTTTCAACGCCGCACCGATGAACGCGCCTTTGCTGCGCGAATAAGAAAGGATTCCCGCATCAAGACGCGGATTCGTTGACGCGGCCGCTTCACGACCGACTGGACCAGCAGCGATCGCTGCCTCTCCACCTAACTCAAATTTATCCTTCAATAAACCATCCAATCCGCTCTCGTTCATGATCAGCAGAATGTAGTCGGTCTTCTGGGCGCCGATCTGCGGGCCGAAACTGCCGCCGCCGAGATTGAAAAATGCCGGCGCTGTCCAACCGCCCTTCACTCGACGACTGATCACGCCCTGTCCGCCGCGTCCACCAATCACAAAGGCCGCTTTGAGCACACCCGGAAAGACAGCGATTGCTTCCGCAGTGTCGAGCAGCTCCTGCGGTATGGCTTTGTCTCTCACGTTCATAATTTCCGTAAACGTTTCGGACGCGTCACCCGCACGGCGCGCCGCGTCTTTCGTACGATTTTTGTTTTGAGCGGGAGTTACGACCGACGACATCACCAACAAACTGGCGAGAATTAATGCGCAAAGAGTGCGAATAGACAACATGATTTACCCTCCTTTATATAGCGGAAATAGTAATCGCTGACGTCGATTTAACAAAGCGACGCTCAACATCTTTGCGGCCCTATATCGCCACACTTTTTTCTTGACTTCGCTTGCAAGGAATAATACATTGCCCGCCACTTTACTAACCGTTGGTCCAAGTGCAGTCGGTAGCCCTGCCGAAGCTCAGACCTTGGATCGGTGTTGCTTCCACTCACATCGCGAGACCTGCTGAACGGTGATTCGCTTTGTAAGCAGGAGTGTCTCTAAACATCAATAAACCAGAGCCGGAGAGAAACCTTGCCCTGGGTCGATCCTGGTCAGGCTTTTCATCACGAAAAGGAGCTTCCGATGGTGTACATCTCCAAACGGAATAGAAGACGAGAGAAGGATAAGGAGATTGCGGCCAACAACCGCCGTGAGTTGATCGCGGCCGGTTTCAAACGACGCGATCTTCTGAAAATGGGTCTGCTTACTAGTGCTGGTATGCTGATCCCAAAGAAAGGACTAAGCGCCCGACCCTTGACGAGTGCCGGATTTGTTGATGACGACGAACCCAACAGTCCGCCGACAACACCCTTCCAGGAACTCATGCCGCGACTGCAGGTGCTCGCACCCGTCGCGTCGCTAACGCCCGCACCGACCATTGCACCAAATACGGCCGCGGGCGAAGGACGCACTGTTGCACACCAGGCGTTCGCACAGTTTCCACCGCAACGGTTTTATGAAATGACGCAACAGCAAGGCACCGCACTGATGGCGCCTGCCGGCGAACTGCCGCCGCAAACGATTTGGGGCTTCAATGGAATCACTCCGGGCCCGATGATCGTCGAGCGTTACGGCAATCTCGGCAGCCCGGGTAACGGTTCGATCCTGGTGCGTCAAAGAAACAATTTGCCGACCGTTAATGGCGGCTTTGGCCTGCCGTCGGTGACAACGCACCTGCACAACGGCCATACGCCTCTCGAGAGCGACGGATTCCCCTGCTTCTTTATTGCTCCGGGACAGTTCTACGACTACCACTACCCCAACGTCTACGCCGGCATTAACTCGACGCATCCCGGCTCCGGCGACATCAAAGAGGCGATGCACTCGCTGTGGTATCACGACCACCGCATCGATCACACGGCCGAGAACACTTATAAAGGTCTCGCCGGCACATACATCCTCTTTAATGAATTCGATACTGGCGACGAAAACACCGGTTTTCGGCTCCCGAGTTTCGGCGACGGCCAAAACCCGCTCACCAGCTTCGACATCTACATGGTTTTCAACGACAAAGTCTTCGATAACCAGACCGGCTTACTGAAGTTTGATCTCTTCAACACAGACGGCATCCTCGGAGACAAGTTCCTTGTCAACGGCAAGATACAACCTGTGTTGCACGTTAGCCCGCGCCGCTATCGCTTCCGCTGGTTGAATACCGGCCCGTCGCGCTTCTACCAGCTCTTTGTGCTTGGCCCGAACAACTCGACCAAGTCTTTCTGGCAGATCTCGGTGGACGGCAACCTGCTGGAGAAACCGGTGCAGGTCACGAGTTCTCGCTTCTCAGTGGCCGAACGCGTCGACGTGATTGTCGACTTCACGGGTCAGGCCGGAAAGACGTTCTATCTCGAGAATCGTCTCGAACAGGACGACGGACGCGGGCCGGATGGAGACGTTGTTGGCGCAGGCCAGGGCGACAAGATCCTCAAGATCATCGTCGACGGCCCGGTCGTTCCCGACAACAGTATCGATCCCGCCACGATTCCGGCGAACCAGGCTGTCTACTTCTACGGTTTCCCGAACACCAACGACGCGCCGCGCATCACGCGCACGTTCCGTTTTGAACGCGGCAACGGGCAATGGCAAGTCAACGGCCAACTCGTTGGCAGTTGTAATGCCGCGCCGCGGTTCGCAATCAAGCGCAACACCGTCGAGAGGTGGATCTTCCAAAACAACTCGGGCGGTTGGCAACACCCGATTCACATGCACTTCGAGGAGTTCCAGACGCTTTCCATCAACGGTCAGGCTCCGGCAAGCACCGGACTGATCACGCGAGGCCGGAAAGACGTCTTCAGGTTAGAGCACAACATGGAAGCGAAGGTCTACTTCCGTTTCCGCGACTTCGTCGGCCGCTTCCCGTTGCACTGTCACAACGTGGTTCACGAAGACCACGCCATGATGGTGCTCGGTGTCATCGACGACGTCGGTGATAACAAGACGCAGCCGTAGTTGTTGTGTGGTGTTCCCGCGCAACAAACTGCTGCGCCGGAAGACCTTGACTCAGTTGATCTGAAGAAAGGAATTCTTATGACAGACTTGAAACGCAGAAACCTTGTGGCCGCACTGGGCGCCGCGCCTTTCGTTCTTCCAGTGCTCACCGCCGCGCAATCGGTCGGCTCCGGATCGAAGTTCAAAGTGATACCGTCACGTGAACGGATCCGCGACCGTTACTTTCCGAATCTTTCTTTGACGACGCAGCAAGGGCGCACCGTCAAGTTCTACGACGACCTCGTCAAAGACAAGATCGTGATCTTCAACATGTTCTACGCCAAGTGTGAAGGCATCTGCTCGCCGGTCACGAGAAACCTCGTGCGAGTGCAGAAGCTGCTCGGCGATCATCTCGGCAAAGATCGCCTCGGCAAAGATATCTTCATCTATTCGTTTAGCCTCAAACCCAAAGAGGACAACGTCGCCGCCCTCAAACACTATGCAGAAATGCACAAAGTGGGACCGGGCTGGTTGTTTCTCACCGGAAAACCGGACGACATGGAATTGCTGCGGCGCAAGCTCGGCTTTGTCGATCCGGATCCGGAACTCGACAAAGATCTCTCCAATCACATCGGAGTGCTCAAATACGGCAACGAACCACTTGAACGCTGGGGTGGTTGTCCGGGAATGCAGGCGCCCGACGCGATTGTGGAGGCGGTCAGTTGGGTTGATTGGCCTGAGAACGAGGCAAGCCTGAAGGGAGGTACGAGATGATTCTCAGAACGAGAGTTTTCAGCCTGGGGTTGTTGTTGGCGCTCGCCGCGATGACACCGGGTGTATTGAACGCGCAGGACGCTCAACCGATGAGTGAAACCTCGCTGGGCACCGCGAGCGGCGGCACCGGCGGGAAATTATCAGGAGGTAGCCTTAGCGGCGGTACAGTCACGGGAGTCGACGGCGGCACTGAAGATTTCTCTGCGTCGGCTTCCTCAACCGGACCTGAGGCTGTGACCTTCGATGGCACTTACGTCTGGATCGCATCCCAATTCACTGATTCAGTCACGCGCGTGCGCGCTTCCGACGGCTCACTCGCGGGCACGTACACTGTAGGCAAACGGCCGGTGGCACTGCTTTATGCCGCTGGTTCTGTTTGGGTGGCCAACCTGGTCGGCGACACCATTACGAAGTTGAATCCATCAACGGGAGCCATCGCCGCTACCTACTCTGCCGGTGACGGACCCGGCGGAATCGCTTTTGACGGCACCAGCCTTTGGATCGCCAATCGCGAAGCCAACACCGTTACCAAGATGAGCACTTCCGGAGCCAAACTCGGCACGTTCAATGTCGGCCATCGTCCGGTCGGTATTGCATTCGCCGCCGGCGCCATTTGGGTCGTCAACAACTTCAGCAACTCAGTCACCAAGCTGAGCCTTGCGGGAGCTGTGTTGGGAACTTTCGCCACCGGCAAAGGCCCGTTCGGAGTTGCCGGCCAGGGCGAAAACGTTTGGGTCACAAACTACTTCGGAAAGAGCGTTACCAAGCTGCGAGCCGCTGACGGTGTTAACCTCGGCGAGTTCAAAGTGGGTGACGGTGCTTCGGGAGTCGTGTTTGACGGCACCTACGTTTGGGTCGTGAACAACGGCGACAGCACGCTGATGAAGCTGACACCTGCTGATGGTTCAGTCGTTATCACTTACGCAACCGGCAAAGGTCCCTTTGCAGTTGCGTTCGACGGCAAAAAGGTCTGGGTGCCGAACTTCGCCAGTAACTCTGTTTCCTCGACAAGCGTGAACTGATTTTCGGTTCCGCTGGAATGTAAAGGGCCGGCCTGTTCGCAAGAACGGCCGGCTCGTTTTTTGCGCACCACAGAACGCAATGTAAACGAACCTTTCAAAGTAGTCACAAATGTGTGTCCCCGTTGACAGAGATTTGTCACTGTAGTATTAAGTCGCAGCTCCCGAACGACCACTCCCTTAGCACTTAAACGGGGAGGGCGAAAAATCGCACCTCGCGATTGCGATCCAATTAGTTGCCCGACTCAGTTTTGCTCCAATATAAGTCTGCCCAGAACCCGATTTTCACCTCACCGGTTATTCACCCTTAAGGTTTTGCTCTGAGCGAGCTTAGCTCTCCCGGTGTTGATAACTACGCCTTCTATATCGTGGGTCAAATAGAATGGACAAAAGAGTAGAAAAAATCATCGAGATGATGAGAGACGACGTTCGCGGGGAACTCTCTCTCACACAATTTGCACAATCCGTCAACCTTTCCGTCTGGCGCCTCTGCCACATCTTCAAATCGGACGTGGGCCTGCCTCCAATCAAGTATTTGCGATTGCTGCGCATGGAAAGAGCAAAGGGACTCCTCGAATCGAGTTTCCTCAGCGTCAAAGAGATTGCCTTCCAGGTCGGCGTCAACGACGAAAGCCATTTCGTCAGGGACTTCAAAGCGACTTATGGACACTCGCCGGCGATCTACCGCTCACAGTTCAAACGCAACGGTAGTGAAAATGGCAACGGAAACGGTAATAGCAATGGAAACGGTAACGGCAACGGGTTGGACCAGCCAGCGACTAACCAGCCAGGCAAGCTGACGCGGCATTTAGCGGCCCTGGCGAAACAGTCGATATTACCGACGCTACAGTTGTTCGCGTACGTGGTCTACTGCTCCTGAGCAGGCGATCGCGCGGGTCGTCGCAACTAAAATAGTGAGTGGAGC
>DASUOZ010000365.1:0-3035 GCA_036276375.1 Pyrinomonadaceae bacterium
AACCCGGTTCAAACCAACTTCGTTTGTGCCGGTGATGTTGCGCACGACTTTCCCCGTGTAATCCGAAATGACGATTTTCACGTCACCCGAGGCCGGTGATTTCAGGTAATAACTGATCGCCGTGCCGGGCGCCGGATTCGCGCCGCGGAAGAGCTTCGCGCCACCCCAATAGCGGCCGAGACGCGGATCGTTGAGCCAAAGCGTTCCCGGTCTGACCTCGAACAGATGCGCGTCAGAGTCCATCACCTTCTTCGACAACTGCTGCAATGGCGTGATGTCGTCGAGAATGAATATGCCGCGCCCGTGAGTGCCCACGATGAGATCGTTGTCACGCGGATGGACCAGGATGTCGTCCACGCGCATCGTCGGCATGCCTGACATGAACTGCTTCCACTCAGCGCCGCCATTCAACGAGATGTACAGACCAAACTCCGTACCGACGTAAAGCAGATCCTTGTTCTTCGGATCTTCGCGCACGACGTTGACCGAGCCCCACTTCGGCAGGTTGTTGACGATCGAGGTCCAGGTCTCGCCGTAATCGCGTGTTACGAAAAGGTACGGCTTCAGATCGTCGAGACGATGACCGTCAACGGCCAGATAGCACGTGCCCGCGTCGTAGCGCGACGGCTCGACACGCGAGATGTGATACGTGTCGCCGATGCCGGGAACGTTCTTCGCCACGTTCTTCCAGGTAGCGCCGCCGTCCCGACTGATCTGCACGTTGCCGTCGTCAGTGCCGACCCAAACGATGCCGGGCACTTTCGGTGATTCCGCGACAGCCACCACGTAACCGTAGCCGGTGTAGCCGTCGTGCTTCGAAGCCATCGGCTGATTACCGGGCGCGCCCATGATGGGCAACGTGTTCCGATCGATCTTTTTGCTGAGATCGATCGTCGCGGTCCAGGTGTCGCCCCGGTCCAGCGAGCGGAACAGACGATTGCCGCCGGCCCAGACTAAACGCGGGTTATGCGGCGAAAGATGAATCGGCGAGCTCCAGTAGAAACGATAGACTTCGTTCGCGCCGGGCGTGGGTACGACGTTCGACGCGAGATTGCCGCCGCCAAAACCGCCGAAGCCCTGGGAGGCCGCGAACGCCGCGAGTTGCGCTTGTGTATCGGGTGTCGGCGAGGCTTCCGGCGAAGCTCCGGGCGATGCCGCCGGCGCGGGACTCGCTGTTGGAGTAGCTCCGCCGCCTTGGCCACCTTGCCCACCTTGCCCGCGACCGCCGCGGCGCGGCAAACCGCGCGGACGAATACTCACGCTGCGTCCCGTTCGCAGATCGAGACGCTGCATGTTGCCGCCCTGCGACTCCACGTAGACGATGTTGTGATCAGTAGGATCGATCTGCGTGTAAAAGCCGTCGCCACCGCCGACGCGATACCAGTCAGCATTCGTGATGCCGGCTTGCTGGCTCCTCGTCTGGCTTGGTCCACCCCACGAGCCGTTGTCCTGTAGACCGCCGTAAACGTAGTAAGGCTTTCGCATGTCGACGCCGATCGCATAGAACTGTGCGGCCGGAATCGTGTTGATGAACTCCCACGTCGCGCCCTGATCGTAACTGACGTTCAAGCCGCCGTCGTTGCCGACGAGCAGGTGATCGCCGTTCTGCGGATTGATCCAGATCGCGTGGTTATCGCTGTGTGCGATGCCCGCTTGCAGCGATCGGAACGTCCGGCCGCCGTCAGTCGATTTACTAAAGTTCAAACCGCCGGCGTAGACATTCTCCGGGTTTTTCGGATCGACGCGAATTTGGCTGTAGTACATCGGCCGGTTGTTTTCGTTGCTCACGATGCGCCACGTTCGGCCTTTGTCATCGGACCGCCATACGCCCGACTTTTTCGGATCGGGAGGCGACGGAGAGGGCGACGCGCCCGGGCTCGGCGAAGGAGTCGCACTTGCTGACGGTGAAGGACTCGGGCTCGGGGCTGTCTGACCCGCCACCGGGTCTTCGCCGCCGGTTCCGGTGCTCGGACCGACTTCTATCTGCGCGTAAACGATGTTTGGGTTTGACCGCGAGACGTCCAAACCGATGCGGCCGAGAAGTCCTTCCGGCAAACCGCCGCCTTCGAGCTCCTTCCACGTCTTGCCGGCGTCGATCGTCTTCCAGATGCCGCTGCCTGGTCCGCCGCCGTTGAAACCGAAATTGGTGCGACGTCGCTGATACGAAGCGGCGTAGAGGATCTTGCTGTCGGAGGCGTCCATGGCGATGTCAGTGAAGCCGGTGTCTTCGTCGATGAACTTCACGTTGGTCCAGGTGCGGCCGCCGTCAGTGGTTTTGTAAACGCCGCGTTCCTTGTTTGGACCAAAGAGATGGCCCAGCACCGCGACGTAAACGATGTTTGGATCTTTCGGATCGATCACGATGCGCGCGATCGTTTGCGAGTCTTCGAGACCCATCTTCGTGAACGTTTTGCCCGCATCGATCGACTTGTAGATCCCGTCGCCAAAGCTGGAGCTCTGGCGATTGTTTGGTTCGCCGGTGCCGACCCAGACGATGTTGTGATCAGACGGCGCTACGGCGATGTCGCCGATTGAGTGGGTGCCGTAGTTCTCGAAGATAGGCTGGAAGGTCGTGCCGTTGTTAGTCGACTTCCAAACTCCGTTCGTCGCAAACGCCACGTAGATGATGTAAGGATTCTGCTCGGATACCGCAAGGTCGTCGACGCGTCCGCCCATGCTGGCTGGTCCGATGCTGCGAAAGACGAAACGTTTGAGCAGCGGATCGGTGGACCAGTTGATGGGTGTCGGCGTCGGACTCGGGCTGGGAGCTGCCCGCGGGCTCTGCGCGGCAGTGGGACCGGGCGCTGGGGTTTGCGTGGGAGTTTGGTTCTGCGAATAGACGGTGACGGTGGCCAGGGCCACTGCCAAAACGATCACCACTAGTATTCCGAAATCGTAAACGGAGCGCGACCGGTCTTTCATACGAAAGTATCCTTTCAACTTCGGTTGTTAAACTAAACTGCGTGGGATAGAACGATTGCCTTAGAAAAAGGCGGAACGGTGTTGCACAAACGCCGCGCGAATATAAATAAGTT
>DASUOZ010000366.1:0-16754 GCA_036276375.1 Pyrinomonadaceae bacterium
TTCATCGCGTGTATTCTCAGCGTTTTGATCATCTGGATCCTCAAAGGCAAGCTTTCCGAGTCAGCACCGGGCCACGGGCAACAGACGCTCGAGGTCAGCGTGCTCGCGGTGCGCAGCATGATCCAGGACATCATCGGGCCACATGGATTGAAGTACTTCCCGGTGGTGATGACCTTCGCCGTACTGATTCTCGTCTCAAACCTGATGGGACTCTTTCCGCTGTTCATGAGTCCGACGGCAGCCACGAGCGTCACGTTTGCGCTCGGCCTGAGCTCGTTTCTTTATTACAACTACATCGGTATCAGCGAGAACGGCATAATCGGCCACTTGAAACACCTTGCTGGTCCAATCTGGTGGATCGCGTGGTTGATCTTCCCCATCGAGTTGATTAGTAACCTGATTCGCCCGTTCTCACTCGGCATTCGTCTATTCGGCAACCTGTTTGCCGACGAAAAAGTGCTGGAGACCGTGGTGAACCTGGCGCCACCGTATTCGCAGTGGCTCGTGCCGCTGCCGCTGATGGCTTTGAGTGTATTCGTGGCGTTGGTCCAGACATTTGTTTTCATACTGCTCTCGCAGTTGTACCTGAGCGAGGTTTCGCATGCGCCGCATGATCATGCGCATGATGCGGAACACTACGAGGGCGACGAGCTTATTGCTCCAGTCCTAACTTAATACATTGGCTTTATCGAGTAGCGCGTGGTGAGCGATGCAGCCGGTGCGGCTGCACACGTTACCTCGTAGTTTAGATTGCCCTAACCGAAGTCAGAGTAGTACCGGCACAATTCATAACAAGGGTAGTGTCTGTCTCGCTGGAGCGCCGTTGTAAGAGGGGCGGTGGATACCGGATGCAGGCGAAATAATAACGCCGGGGACTGTTCCAGGATGCAATCGAGAGGTTTAATCAGAGGAGGAAGCATGAGCAAATTCAGGATGTTGCTGTTTGCCGTTGTCGGCATTCTCATGAGCGGCATGACGGTGTTTGCGCAGGAAGCTGCCGGCGCCGCTGACAACGCGAGCTCAGTCAGCAAGTATCGCGCACTCGCGGCGGGCATCGGTTTTGGTATCGCCGTGATTGGCGGCGCGATCGGACAGTCGCGTATCGGCGCGGCGGCGTGCGAAGGCGCGGCCCGCAATCCCGGCGCGGCCGGTCGTATCCAGACGATGATGATTCTGGGTCTGGCGCTGATCGAGTCGCTGGTGCTGTTTGCGCTCGTGGTAGTTTTCGCGGTCGTCAAACCAAGCTAGCCTTGTTTACATCGAAGGCCTTGCAGGGGCGGCACTTCTGTGGCCGCCCCTGAGAGTTTTTGGGCTTCGGAGATTCGCCTCCTACTGTGTTAGGCTGGCGTGCTTCCAGATGCAGACGAAGAGGCGCAACCAGAATGAAAAAATGTCCGAAGTGCGGAGTTGAATACCCGGACGCGAATACACTCTGCCCGGCGGATGGAATTGCGCTCGAAACTACCGAAGATTCTCTAATCGGCAAGACTCTCGCCGGAAAATACCGCATCGACGCACGCCTCAATGAAGGCGGCATGGGCACGGTCTACCGCGCTACGCACGTGCTCATGGAGAAGACCGTGGCTATCAAAGTGCTGCGGCCGTCGCTCGCGGCGGATGAAAAGATCGTGGCGCGTTTCTCGCGCGAAGCGCGTGCGGCTTCGCGTATCTCGCATCCGAACGCGTTGAGTGTTACCGACTTCGGCGAAGACGAGAACGGAATCGTATTTCTCGTGATGGAGTTTCTGAGCGGACGGACGCTGAAACAGGTCATCCGTGACGAAGGTCCGCTGCCGTTGCAACGAGTGGTGGAGATCGTGCGGCAGGTCGGCGACGCGCTCAACGCCGCACATTCGCAGGGCGTCGTGCATCGCGATCTGAAGAGCGACAACATCATGTTGGTCGACACGACGATGGCGGGCGATCACCCGAAGGTGCTCGATTTCGGCATCGCCAAGATCAACGAACCCGAAGGAAACCGCGATTCCGAGCTCACCGCGCCAAACCTGGTGATCGGGACGCCGCAGTACATGTCGCCCGAGCAGTGTTCGCAGGATTCGCAGATCGACGCGCGGTCAGACATCTATTCGCTGGGCGTGATCATTTACGAGATGTTGGTCGGGCACGTGCCGTTCACCGCCGACTCGCCGACGATGGTGATGATGAAGCACCTTCAGGAGCCGGTGCCTTCGGTGCTCGAAGAACGGAGTGACCTGCCCGCCACAATCGGCCGCGTCATCGCGCGGGCGATGGCGAAACTCCCGGCAAATCGTTATCAGACCATTGCGGAGTTGATTGAAGATTTGACGATCGCGTCGGGCACGGCGCAGTTTGCTCCGGTGCCGGCGCAGCCGCCGGTGAGTGCAAACGTGCCGGTGAGTGACGACACGAATGAAGTGACGGTCGTGCGCGCTCGGCAGGAGCCACCGCCGCTTCCGCCGTCTGTCCCGCCGCGGCGTGCGCCGGTGACTGTTCCGGTGCAGGGTGCGACTTCCGGTTCATTTCCCGGCGGCTCGATGCCGCCACCCGCCGCGGCGAGCTTCAATCCGTTGAAGGTGATCATTCCTTCGATCGTTGGGTTGTTGGTGGTGTTTGCGGCGTTTTACTTTTTGAAGAGCAACTCGCTTGCCGACGAGCAGCAGAATGCGAACCAGCCGCAGCAAACGCTCGCCGCCGATCCGAACAGCCAGCCGGTGCAGCCGGGAGCTTCGCCAACTGGAAGAGGCGAACAGGGAATTCCCGCCGGTGGCAGTATTGCGCCGCCCGCAAACGTCAGCGCGAGTCCGAATGCGAATGTTGACGTGTCGCCGGAGCCGCTTGAAGACGTGAGTCCGGCGCCGGAGAATGCGAACGCGAACAGTAACGCGAACGCGAATACCAGTCCAAAAGCTCCGCCGCTGCCCGAACCCACACGGAGTGTCGCGCCGGGAGGAGTGCCTTCACCGGCCGCGACCAAAACTCCTGAGCAGAAGCCGTCGCCGGTTCCTACCGCGACGCCTCCAGGAGGAGCTTTCTGAAAAGCGCTTCGTCCTTTATCGCGATTTCAATTTCAAACACAGAATAAGGCAGTGAAAAGGAGAGTCCGCGCAGCTTCACCGCGTCCTTGGCCGTCGTGATCAGGTTCGTGGCGCCGCTGCGCCTCGCGGTGCTGACGAGATCGTCGACGTCTTTCTGCGTGAAGACGTGATGATCTCGGAAAGCTTTCTCGACTACGAGTTCGTAACCGTTGTTTCGCAGTTGGGCGAAAAACGACTTTGGATTGCCGACGGCGCAGAAGGCTGCCATCGGGCCGTTGGGTTTCGGAGCGCGAACGGGTCGCATTGTTGATTCGAACAGGGGACGGCCGCTGATGAGATCACGGATCTGGTTGCGCAGCGGATCGACGTCGCCGGCTTGATCGCAGCGCGTGAGAACGACGCAGTCGGCGCGGCTCAGGCCCGAGAGCGGTTCGCGCAGGCGGCCGTAAGGCAGGAGTTGTCCACCGCCCTGTCCACTGCCCCAGGGATTGGTTGCGTCCACGGTGACGATGTTCAGGTCGCGTGCGAGGCGCAGGTGTTGGAAGCCGTCGTCGAGCACGAAGCATTCGGCGCCAAACACCTCAATCGCGTCGCGCGCCGCGCTGATGCGATCGGCGCCACTGATCACCGCTGCCAGACCGAGAAGATTGTTTGCGAGCAGGTAAGGTTCGTCTCCTGCTTCGCCCGGGTTCGCGAGTATCGTCTGCCCGTCTGACACGACCACCTGTCGTTCCGGGTTCTGCCGTCCATAACCCCGCGTCAGAATGCACACCTTTTTGCCCGTGTTGGCGACAGTATTCGAAACAAACTCAACGAGCGGCGTTTTCCCGGTGCCGCCTGCCGTCATATTGCCGACGCTGATCACGGGCTGATCGAGTTTGGTCGTGCGGAAGGTGCCGCGCTCGTAGAGCGAGAGACGCGTGCGGGTGACGGCGCTGTAAAGCGCACTGAGTGGCGGAAGGATCAGCGACTTCATGCGTTCAGCGGTAACAGCGAGTCGGATGGCGGGTGGTCAGATAATTTTGCGGAAAAGAGCGGTGCGAGCAATTGCATCGTTCGCTCGGCTGCGCCCTGATTTTCAAGGATGAGGGCCTTTGCGCGGCGCCCCAATTCATCCCTCCATTCAGGCTCACTCAACACGCGCCGCAAGACCTCGGTCAGCTCCGCAACTGCCGCCGCACCTTCAACGTCCGGCAGTTGCACGATTGCATTCGCTTCGTTCAGCAGGTCAACGATCGCATGAAAGTTATGTGTGTGCGTGCCCGTTATCACCGCAACGCCGTGCGCCGCAGGCTCGAGCACGTTGTGCCCGCCACGATCGACAATACTACCACCGACAAAAACCGCCGTCGCGAGCGGATACATCGCCGGCAACTCTCCGATCGTATCGAGCAGGATCACGTCAGCAGTGGCGTCACTCGCCGCGGGCGTATTGGTGCGGCGCGCCCAACTCAGACCCGACGCCTGAATCAAAGCAGCAACCTCATTGAATCGCTCCGGATGCCGCGGGGCTAATATCAACCGTGGCGGCGACTGCACTGGCGTCGCTTGCGCCTCGCGCAACCTTTGAAAACTCTCCAGCACGATCTTCTCTTCCGGCGCGTGCGTACTCGCCGCCAGCACCAGCGGTACATCACCGTGAAGACCAAATCGTTCTTTTATATCGGTGTTTTCATCCCGGTACCCACTGGCCTCAAACTTCAAGTTTCCCACGCTGAAAACTCGTTCCTCTTTCATTCCAAGCTCACGTATTCGTGCGGCGTCTCGCTCCGATTGCATCACGCCTACACTCAAACACTCCAGCACACGTCGCAAAAAGAACCTGATCTTCAAATATCGCCCAAACGACTCGCGCGAGATCCGCCCATTAACGAGCGCCACCGGAATTTCCCGCTCCTTGCACTCGCGCAAAAAGTTTGGCCAAAGCTCCGTTTCCATCACCAGCACCGCCGCCGGACTCATCGCATCGAGCGTGCGCCGCACCGTCCAGCGCCAGTCAAACGGAAAATAAAAGACTCGGGCGGCCTGGTTACGAAACAGATCGCGCGCCAACCTCTGCCCCGTCAACGTCACCGTTGAAATCACGAGCGCGTGATGCGGCAACTCTTTCCGCAAACGTTCAACGAGCGGTCGCGCTGCCTGCGTCTCCCCGACCGACACGCAATGAAGCCAAATGACCGCTTGTTTATTAAGGCTCGGAAGAAAGCCAAAGCGCTCGCGCAGACCGTCGATGTATTTGCGATGCGCGAGCGCCTGAAACAGGAAGTAAGGTGAGAACAGCAGCAGGCCCAGCGATAACAATAAGCTGTAGGCCAGGTACATTATTTCGCCCGCTCGATGTAACGCCCTTCCGTCGGATCCACTCTGATCCGGTCTCCTTCGTTAATGAATGGTGGCACGGTAATCGTCACGCCATTCTCGAGAGTGGCGGGCTTGTTGACGTTGGAAACGGTCGCGCTCTTCAGCGTCGGTTCGGTTTGGACCACGGTCAGCTCCATCGACGGCGGCAGGTCGATACCGATCGGCGCGCCTTCATAAAACTCTGCCTGAAGCTTCAACCCGGGCGTCAGCCACTGCGCCGCGTCGCCCAGATCGTCTTCGCTGAGGGCGGTCTGTTCGTAGTTCTCGGTGTTCATGAAGTGGTGGTGCGAGCCGTCGGAATAGAGATATTCCATCTCATGCTGTTCGAGCATGGCGCGGTCGACGGTATCGGCGGAGCGAAAGCGATGTTCAAAAGACGAGCCGGTACGAATGTTTCGCAGCTTGGTCTGCACCATCGCGCGCAGATTGCCGGGCGTGTGGTGGCGGAAGTCGACGACCTTGCACGGTTGGCCTTCAAAAACGATCACCATGCCGCGTCGAATCTGGGTAGCAGGAATAGCCATATAACTGAATTCTCCGTTGAAAAATTAGGTGGTTCGACAAAAGGCGTAGTCTAACGAGGCGTTTGCGGCTTTGTAAAGTAACGTATTCACAGATTACACAGACCGTTCTATAGTAAAAGGGCGATCCTCTGAATCCGTGTCCAGAGCGACCACCCTTTTGAGGAGCCCACCTACCTCGGTTGTATTCACTCGAAGCTACTGAAAGAGTTCCAATAATTGTGCGGCCGTTCATTCTAAGCTGCGCGGGCGCGCGGCACCCGGCGCAGACGCGCGAGGCGGTCCAGCCACTTCTGAGCCTGGTCGTAATATGGAAAACGCCGCTCGTCGAGGCGAAACGCGCTCGTGTGATAGTAGCGGCGTCCTTTGATCAAGCGCGCGGGATGTTTAATGTGCAGCATCTCGTGATAAAGGATGTACTCGACGAACCACTCGGGGACGTCCTTCGAATCGAGCGTTTTGCTGATCGTGATGCTGTCGTAGATGTGATCGTGGTGGCCCAGGATGCTGCGCGTTCGTCGTTGCGACCAGGTGATCGTGGGCTTCGGAATCTGGCCATCGAAATAACGGCGGTTCAGTTTACTGAACATCCGATCGAGATCGTAAACCTCGCCCTGCGCCGTCGAGATCATCTTGCGGCCGCGGCCGCGACGCGCGAGGTCTGACGAGCGCATCACTGCCGGAGTCAACGAATAATCCCGATAAACACGGTCGTGAATCGTTGGCACCTTCTTTCCGAGCAGTCGTGCTACAAGAATCCAGGCAAGTGCACGCAAAACTTCGGCAGGCGCATCTTTACAGATGTCGGACAGGCGCACATAGACGCGTCCGGAGCGCAAACGGATCGTATGTCGCAGTCCGGCGTAGGGATAAAAGCGCACTTCGATCGCGGGCACGCCTCGATTGCCGCCCATATGACGAAACGCGTCGGCATAAAATTTCTTTACTTCGTTCATGTGAGTAACGTGCCGAACCCTGAGTAAATGCCTGAGTAACGCTGCCGAAAGGAGTTCAATCTTAAGGACGGGAAAGTAGAACCGTCAACCCGCGGCGGGAGGGTGGCCGCAAGTCCACAAAATACAGCTATTTACGCCCAATCTGTGCAATCTTTGGACAAAACATTTATACTGCCAAACGCTAATTTTTATGCCTCGTAGAGCCTCCAACCTCCAAGCTACGGAAAAGGGCGTCCTCGACTCCCGGGCCGAGATCCTGCTCGCCGCGTTGATCAAGGAGCATCTGGTGACTGGAGAGGCCGTCGGGTCGCGCGTTTTGTCCGATCGCTTCGCCCACGGCTACGGCTGGAGCCCGGCGACGATTCGAAACGTCATGGCGGAGCTCGAAGAGACCGGCTTTGTCGACCAGCCGCACACCTCCGCGGGCCGCGTTCCGACTGACAAAGGCTATCGCTATTACGTCGACAACATGCTCGGCGAGGCGCGCCTGTCGCGCGGCGATCTAAAGGCGATCGATGACCTGTTTTCCGTAAACGAATTCGATCCGACCTCGTCGCCTGACCGGTTAATGGAGACGGCGTCACACGTTCTCTCGGCGCTTTCGCAAAATGTCGGCATCGTTGTCTCGCCTTCGCTGGGCGAGAACCGTCTGAAGCACATCGACTTCGTGCAACTGCCGGACAAGCGCATCCTTGTCGTGCTCGTCTCGACCGCCAGCATCGTTCATAACAAGGTGATCCGCGTCTCGGACGAGTTTACGCAGGACGAGCTCGACCGCACCGCCCGCTACCTGAACACGGAATTCAGCGGCAAGAGCCTGCTGACGATTCGCGCGGAGATCGTCGAGCTGATGAAAGAGGAGAAGGCGCTGTACGATCGATTGCTTCAGAACGCAGTGCTGCTTTGCGAGCGGAGTCTCGAAGGCGTCGAGACAGGCGGCAGCGAGGTTTACGTTGACGGGGCTTCAAACATCCTGACCAAGCCTGACTTTGACGACGTTGAGCGGATGCGCGATCTGTTCCGCATGTTTGAAGAGAAGTCGCGGTTGATCAAGCTTCTCAACGAGTGTGTTCACGACCACCCTTCGGGCGACGTTCACGTCGTCATCGGCCGCGAACACCCGACCGACTCGATGCGAAATTGTGCGCTGATCACCGCGCCATACCAGGTCGGACAGAACGGCGGAGCCGGCACGCTCAGTGTCGTTGGGCCCATGAGAATTGAATATGCGCGGATTATGGCTATGGTAAACTACATGGCGCGGTTGATAGAACATCGCCTCGGAGAACAGGCCGCCCCTTAAGCGTGAAGATTCCGGATCCTGCCTACTAATGAAATCAGACAGGAAAGATAAGCCCTACCGCATTCCAATCAGGTTCACGGACGCTGAAGATGAAGGTGGTTCCGTGGCTGACGAAGCAGAGATGGATAGAGTAGATCCTGACATCGAGAACGACGACGAGTTTTTTGCCATCGACGCCGACGCAGACGACGCCTCACTCGACGCAGTTTCGCCGTCTGACCCGGCGGAAACAACGGACACGTTCGGTGGACCGGACACGGCCGAGTTGATCGCGACGCGATCGGAGCTGAAGCGGGTTGAGGCGGAAAACGCGGAACTGAAGACCCAGCTCGCCCGTCGCCAGGCTGACTTTGAAAATTACCGCAAACGCGTCGAGCGGGAACGCAACGAAACTTACAATCGCGTTGTCGCTGACCTTGCGGCGAAGTTGCTGCCCGTTTCCGACAATCTGAAGCGCGCGCTCGAAGCCGAGTCGTCGGTCGAAGCGGCAGAATCAGACGAGTTTCGCCACTTCCTCAGTGGCGTTGATCTAATTTGGAAACAACTGAACGGCGTACTCGATGCGCTGGGAGTTAAACCGATTCCCTCGGTCGGTGAGCCTTTTGATCCTCACGTTCATGAAGCAGTTACCACGGAAGCTACGGACGAATACGAGCCCGACACTGTGATGCAGGAGATCGTTGCCGGCTATCGGCTCGGCGATAAGCTGATTCGTCCCGCGCTGGTGAAAGTGGCGACACGAAAGTAAATCTGAATAGATGGGAAAAGCTATTGGCATCGATTTAGGGACCACGAACTGCTGCGTCTCGGTGCTCGAAGGCGGCGCAGTGCAGATCGTGCCCAACAAAGAAGGCGGCCGCACGACGCCGACCGTGGTCGGTTTCACTGAAAAAGGCGAACGTCTCGTCGGCCAGATCGCGAAGCGGCAGGCCGTGACCAACGCCGCGAACACGGTCTACGCGGTCAAGCGTCTCATCGGTCGCAAGTTTCAATCGCCGGAAGTGCTACGCATGCTCAAGAATTCGGCGTTTGAGATCGTGGATTCACCAAACGGCGATGCGCGTGTGCGCGTCCAGGAACGCAATTACAGTCCGCCCGAGCTGTCGGGCATCGTCTTGCAGCGTCTGAAAGCGGCGGCCGAGGAGTTTCTCGGCGAGGCCGTGACGGACGCCATCATCACCGTCCCCGCGTATTTCGACGACACGCAACGACAGGCGACGAAAGACGCCGGCAAGATCGCGGGACTCAAGGTTGATCGCATCATCAACGAGCCGACAGCGGCGGCGCTGGCTTACGGTCTTGGGAAATCGGATTCGGAACGGATCGCGGTTTACGACCTCGGCGGCGGCACGTTTGATATCTCGATCCTGGAAATGAACGACGGCGTGTTTGAAGTGCTGTCGACGTCGGGCAATACGTTCCTCGGCGGCGAAGACTTCGACGAACGCATCATGAGCTGGATGGCGGGCCAGTTTCTCGCCGACACCGGTATCGATCTGCGCCAGGATCGTCTCGCTTTGCAGCGACTGAAGGAAGTCGCCGAACGCGCCAAGTGTGATCTGTCTTCGACGATGGAAACGGCGATCAACCTGCCGTTCATCGCGGCTGATGCTTCCGGCCCGAAACACTTCAACAAGACGCTGACGCGACAGGAGTTTGAAACGCTCGTCAACGATCTCGTCGAACAGACAATCGAACCGTGTCAGACGGCGTTGAAAGACGCCAAACTCCAGCCGTCGGACGTTCACAAAGTAATTCTGGTCGGCGGCCAGACGCGTTCGCCGATTGTCGAACGAACGGTCGAGAAAATCTTCGGCCGGAAGCCGTCCGCGGAGATCAATCCGGATGAAGTAGTGGCCATGGGCGCCGCGATTCAGGGCGGTGTTTTGAGTGGCGACGTCAAAGACATCGTGCTGCTGGACGTGCTGCCGCTGAGTCTCGGACTGGAAACACGCGGCGGGTTGTTTACGAAGATCATCGAGCGCAACTCGACCATTCCCCTGCGTAATAGCCTGACGTTTACAACCGTTGTCGACAATCAGTCATCGGTAGAGATTCACGTAATGCAGGGCGAGCGCGAAATCGCAAAGGGCAACCGTTCGCTGGGTAAGTTTGAGCTGGTGGGAATTCCGCCGAGCCCGCGTGGCGTGCCGCAGATCGAGGTTTCGTTTGAAGTCGACGCGAACGGGATCGTGTCGGTTTCGGCGCAGGACAAGACGACCGGGACCGAGCAACAGATGCGGATCTCGCCGACTTCCGGTCTCGCGCCGGAGGAGATCGACCGTCTGATCCGCGAGGCCGAAGACTCGGCCGACACCGATCGCAGCACCAAAGAGACTGCGATGCTGAGGAATCGTGTTGATTCATTGTTAAGAAACACGAAGAAGTCGTTTATTAAGTTTGGCGGTATGTTGCCGCAGGAAGTACAGGAGCAGGCCGAACTGGTGTTTGCCGACGCTGAAGCGGCGGTGAAGGCAGACAGCGGTGATGATATCAAGAAGGCATTAACGAGACTGGAAGTTATCGCCGGACAACTCACCTCCGCGATGCTGAACGCTTCGCCGGATGCGACCACAAGTGAAGTTTAAGAATGAGCAAAAGAGATTATTACGAAGTATTAAGTGTAAGCAGAACCTGCACCGAGCAGGAGTTGAAGAGTGCGTACCGCCGTTTGGCGGTGAAGTATCACCCCGACAAAAACCCCGGCGACGCGACCGCGGAAGAGAAGTTTAAGGAAGCGGCCGAAGCCTACAGCGTTTTGTCCGACGCCGAACAACGCCGTCGTTACGATCGGTTTGGACATGCCGGCGTTTCGAGCAGTGCGGGCGCCGGAAACTGGGGCGCGCCTGGTTTCGGCGGCATTGAAGACATACTCGGCGACCTGTTTGGGTTTGGCGACGTGTTTGGCGGTGGGCGTGGCGGCGCACGGCGATCAGCGGCGCAGCGAGGAGCAGATCTTCGGTACGACCTGGAGATCACGCTCGAAGAAGCCGCGGAAGGCATGACGGCGCAGCTCCGCATTCCGCGACTCGAGACCTGCGACACCTGTAAAGGCTCCGGCGCGAAGGCCGGAACGCAGCCTGAAAATTGTTCCACGTGCGCGGGCACGGGACAGGTTCGGTATCAGCAGGGCTTCTTTTCAGTCGCGCGGACGTGTCACGTGTGCCGCGGCGCAGGCCGTGTGATCAAGGATCCGTGCGAGTCGTGCAGGGGTGTGGGACGTGTCGAGCGCGAGAAGCAGATGGAAGTAAAGATTCCGGCGGGGGTCGAAACCGGTTCCAGATTACGCGTTTCAGGTGAAGGCGAATCCGGCACCCAGGGGGGCGCACCGGGAGACCTTTACGTGGTTATCCACGTTGCCGAGCACGAGCAGTTTGAGCGACAAGGTAGCAACCTTTACGAGGCCGTGCCGATTACGTTCGCGCAGGCCGCGTTGGGCGCGGACATCATGGTGAAGACGCTCGACGGCGACGAGAAGCTCAAGATTCCGACGGGAACGCAGACTGGCACCGTGTTTCGGCTGCGCGGAAAGGGCATGCCGGCGCTCGGCGGCCGCGGCAAAGGCGATCTGTTTGTTTCCGTAACCGTGATGACGCCGACGTCGCTGACGAGAGAACAGCGGAAACTGCTGGAGCAGTTGGCTGAAGTTGAAAGCAAGGATTTGGAAGACAAGGGGTTGGTTGACAAAGTGCGCGACATTTTTGGCTGATTCGGCTTGGAGGATTTATGACCCCGGTTCCCCGACAGGTCCGTCCCGCCTTTTTCCTGTGCGCGTTGTTTCTGGCGTTTTCCTCATTCACGACGCAGGCGCAGGATCGCCTCGATGAGTGGAAGGACTTCGACTTCCGCAACAGCACGCTCAAGCAAGCGGAGGTTCAGACACTGGAGATGTACGATCTGAAACTCCTGCGCGGTTTGGTGTTCGGGCGTCACGGGCGCGTTTTCAAAGACGCTGAAATCAAGTCGTTCCTCGAAACCAAGTCGTGGTACAAGCCAAACGCCGAGTTCACAAACTCGATGCTCAACGAAACTGAGCGTCGTAATCTCGACCTGATTCGCATCGCCGAGGCCGCGAAGCACGCGACGATTCAGCCCGGCGACATGCGTTACTGGCGCGACCGCGCAATTCCCGCTAAGAAACTCGGCCAGCACAGCGGCGCGGAGTGGAAAGTGTTGGTGGCGGAAGTCGAAGCCATTCACGGCAAACGCTTCGACGATGACCCGTGGTTGCGGCAGTACTTTGAAGAACGCTACTGGTACTTCCCCAGCGACAAGTACGACGCGAAGAAGCTTTCAGCCATCGAGCGCAAGAACCTCCAGTTACTGAGCGGCGCGCAGAAGAAGCAACGTCGCGTGGCGTTGTTGCCGGGCGACATGGAGTTTTTCGAGAACAGAAAGATCTCCGAGCAGATGTTGCACGGTCTGAGTCTGCACGAGTTGCGTTTGCTACGAAACGAAATCTATGCGCGGCACGGGCGCATGTTTCGCGCGGACTGGTTGCAGCAGTATTTTTACGTGCAGCCGTGGTACAACCCGGACGAAAACTTCAAAGACGAAGATCTCTCCGGCACCGACAAGCTCAACGTCGAAACGATCGTCAGGTATGAGAACCGGCTCCACGAGGAGTTGAGCACGAAGCCGATCACGCGCGCGCTTTTGGAAGGTTTGTTTATTGAAGACGCGAGTCAGATGCGGCAGGAGATTTACGCGCGACACGGCAAGGTGTTCAAGGAGCCGTGGCTACAGAAGTATTTCTCGAGTTTCGCGTGGTACAAGGCCGACCCCGAATTCAACGAAGCAAATCTGACGGAAGTGGAGAAGAAAAACATCGCGACGATTGCGGCATATGAAAAACGTGCCGTCACCGCGATGAGTACGATAGAGGGTTGATAAGGCCCACTCGGGCCTCGCGTGACGAGGCCACCTTCTGAAACCCACTACAGACCTTAACGGTCGCCCGGCCACGGCCAAAGGGAAAAGGGATTTCAACGAATTGGTTCGAACGATCTCTTAAATGAAGATCCCGCTTAGAGACGGTAGCGAACACCCGCGCGCTTAGCAGCCTCTTCCGCCAGGTCCATATTCTGAAGTCTCAACGTCACGTCAGCGTTAAGGTCTAAACCATCGCTTTGACCAGCCTGTAGTTTCACCGTGCCGGCAGCCGCAATCATCGCGGCGTTGTCGGTAGAGAGATGCGGTGAAGGGAAGTAAACCGGAAGATCCAGCCGCGCCGCCATCTCGCGCGCGACTTCGCGCAGTTTGCCGTTGCACGCGACACCGCCGGCGATGATCAACGTTCGCGGATAGTTTTCCTCCGCCACCCGCTCCATCGTCTTGACCAACGACTGCACGACCGTGTGTTGAAAACTTGCCGCGAGGTCCTTGATCGGCTGCGACGGCTCGCCGCCATTTGCAACCGGCGTCAATCCCGTTTCGCGCACGTGCTTAGTGACGGCCGTCTTCAATCCACTAAAACTGAAATCCGGCAAACCGTCGCCCATACGCGGCAACGAAAACGGCACCGCATGCGGATCTCCTTCGCGCGCAAGCCGCTCGATGATCGGCCCACCCGGATAACCGAGCCCGAGCAGTTTCGCGACCTTATCAAACGCTTCGCCCGCGGCGTCGTCGCGCGTGCGCGACAGCACTTTGTACTTTCCGGGTTCGGGAATGAAAAAGATGTTCGTGTGGCCGCCCGACACGATCAACGCCTCGGCCGGATACGCGATGGGCGGGTTCTCAAACGCCACCGAATAGATGTGACCCTCGATGTGGTTCACGCCGACAAACGGTTTGTCCAGCGCGTAAGCCATCGCTTTCGCGTACGACACGCCGACGAGCAGCGAACCAACGAGCCCGGGACCAACCGTGACAGCGATACCGTCAACGTCACGTGCCGTCACGCCCGCACGCTCAAAAGCCTCGTTAACGACGGGAACGATCTTGTCGAGATGTTCGCGCGAAGCCAACTCCGGAACCACGCCGCCGAAGCGCTTGTGAATAGGAACCTGCGAAGAGATCACCGACGACAGAATCTCGCGACCGTCGCGCACGAGCGCGGCGGCGGTCTCATCACACGATGTTTCGATGCCCAGTACCAGCATTGAACGGATTCTAACAAACGTAGAAGCTCAACGCGGAATCGCCCTGTTTCAACACGCGCGTGCGTGTGAGACGGCCGATGGTTTCGGGCAGTTCGGTCTTGTGATGGTGCTCGGCGATCAGCAGTCCATTCTCGTTAAGCAGTTTTGCCGACCCGAGGATTTTCAGGGTTTTCAAATAGTCGTCTTTGTACGGCGGGTCAAAGAAAACAACATCCCAAACATCCCCGTCCCACTGTCGCAAAAACTCTGACGCCTCGGAGCAATAAATATCCCGCTGCTCCTCCGGCACGCGGCACAGGTCGAGGTTCGACTCGATCAACTGGCAACTCCGGCGTGAACGATCGACAAACGTTGCGTGCGCCGCGCCACGCGACAACGCCTCGATCCCGACCGCGCCGGAACCCGCGCAAAGATCCAGAAACCGCGCCTCCGGAACCCGCGCGGCAATCACGTTGAAGAGCGTTTCGCGGAGTCGATCGGAAGTCGGCCGCACCTGCATTGACGGCGGGCTCTTCAAATTCCGTCCCTTAAATGCGCCGGCAATAACACGCATAAACTATCCCACCGCCGCGAGTCCAAACCGCGTGTCGCGGGTGATGCGGGCCATCAACTTCGCGGTCACCGGCGACTTCTCTCTATTTAAATAAGATTCGGCTTCGCGCTTTGCGCTCTCCAGCAATAACCTGTCGCGCACCAAATTGCCAATCCTGAACTCGGGCAAACCGGATTGCCTCGTGCCGAGCAATTCGCCCGGCCCCCGTAGCTGGAGATCCTTCTCCGCGATGACAAACCCGTCCGTGGTTTTTGCCATGATGCCCAAACGTTCCTCGGCAACGGCAGTCTTCTTGTCACTCGTCAACAACACGCAGTAGCTTTTCTTCGCGCCACGCCCGACCCGCCCACGCAACTGATGCAGTTGCGACAGTCCGAAGCGCTCGGCGTGCTCGACGATCATCACCGACGCGTTCGGCACGTCAACCCCAACCTCGATCACCGTCGTCGAGACAAGGATCTTGATCTCACCCGTCACGAAGGCGTTCATCACGTTCTCTTTTTCCGCGGGTTTCATTTTGCCGTGCAACAATCCGACCGGAAGTCGCGGAAACACGACGTCGCGCAGGTACTCATACCGGCGCGTCGCGTCCTTCAGGTCCATCTTCTCCGACTCTTCAACCAGCGGATACACGACGTAAACCTGATGACCGGCTTTCACTTCGCGCGAGATCAGACGCTTAACTTCCTGGCGTTGATCTTCGCCCGCGACGATCGTCTCGATGGGCGTCCTGCCGGGCGGCATCTGATCGATCGCCGACACATCGAGATCGCCGTAGACCGTCATCGCGAGGGAACGCGGAATGGGTGTGGCCGTCATGACCAGCACGTCGGGATTGAAGCCCCGCGCGCGCAGTTCGGCGCGTTGCATGACGCCGAAACGATGCTGTTCGTCAATGACCGCGAGACCGAGCTTCGCAAACGCGACGCCCTCCTGGACGAGTGCGTGGGTGCCGATAACAGCGTGTATTTCACCGGCTTTCAACGCCGTGCGGAGCTCTCGTTTTTCGGCCGCGCGAAGTGAACCGGTCAGGAGCTCGACGCGATAAGGCGTTTTGGCCAGCAGTCGCTTGATGTTCCGCGCGTGTTGCTCGGCGAGGATTTCGGTGGGCGCCATGAGTGCGGTTTGCAGATCGTTTTCCATGGCGGCGACCATCGCGATCAGGGCGACGATGGTCTTGCCGCTGCCGACGTCACCTTGCAGCAAACGGTTCATCGGCGCGTCGGATTTGAGATCGGTGAAGATCTCTTTAGTGACGCGTCGTTGTGCTTCAGTCAACTTAAACGGAAGCACGGCGGCGATCTTGTTGTACAGAGCACGGTCGATGCGCAGCGGCGCGCCTTTCGTTTCTTTCGCCCGGCGGCCGCGTTTCAAACCGAGCGCAAACGTCACCCAGAAGAAGTCTTCGAAGATCATTCGCTTGTGTGCCGGGCTGCGCGCGAGCTCGTAGTCTTCCATCGCGGCTTCAGGCGGTGGAAAGTGAATTTCTTGCAGTGCCTGCGAGCGGCGGATGAGGTGATGGCGTTTTAATAGATCGTCCGGCAGCGTTTCTTCAATCGATTGTGGATCGAGGGCGGCGAGAACGGCGTGGACGATCTCGCGCACGCGTTTCGAGTTGAATGGACCAAGTTTCCGGTAAACAGGCACGCGGCGCCCCACGTGAATCAACGCGAGCGCCGGATCGGAAATGTTCTCTTCCGATTGCTCGGGACCGATGTCTACTTCCGTTGTCGGGGTTTGCTGTTCGGGCGAGGGAAGGATTTCGAGTTCGTCGGCGGGACGGTGAAGCTGAAGCTTGTAAGTGCTCCTGGCTGCGTTCCATTCCCAGCGACCGAAGGTAATGAAACGGGTCCCGGCGACGAGTTTGTTGGTGTAGTACTTGACGATGTCATAGGCGCGACGGCCGGAGACAAACCACCAAACGACCACTTCGCGTCCG
>DASUOZ010000367.1:0-7737 GCA_036276375.1 Pyrinomonadaceae bacterium
CGGCCCTCTTCACGAAAATCGGATTCTTGAGTTTGCCCCGTTCATCCATCTCCGCCTCAATCACCACCTCGAACGGTTTGTTCAAGTCAAGCTTGCCCTCGTTCTTCAGGTTGTTTGCGTAGGCGGCGAAGTCTTTCAGGACCTTCTTGTTGATCTCGTTTTCTTCGGGCAGCGCGACGTTGTTCTGCGCGGCAGTTTCTTCCAGTTTCTTCTGCGACTCTTCCGCCGTCAGTGACGCGTTCGGGCTCGGTGATGGCGACGTTTGCGCGATTGCCGAGGGCGACGGTGTCGCAGGAGCCGGACTCACAGACGGCGAAGCACTCACATCCGGACTCGGCGAGGGCGTTGCTTCCGGGTCAGCGCTCTTCGGGTTCCACTGCGAAACGATCTTCGGCGCGAATGGATCCGGGGTCGCGGCCGGCGCCTGTGCCGGCAAACGGCCTTCGATCTGCGCTTCGAGAGCAAAATAACCGTCGGGATAGCGAAACTTCTCGTTCGGAAGCTGTACGAGCTCGACCTCTCCGCCAATTTCAGTACCGACGTAGTCTTTCTCTACAAACTTCGTGCTCGCGATCAGGGCAGCGATGTTCAGCGTGTCACGAAACGCCGGAACGTAAGTCACCAGCCATACAAACGCCAGATGGAGCACGAGGGAAGCGCCGATAAGCCGCAGCAATATCCGCCATCTGGAGTCGCGGTTAACCTCAAAATTTTCGAACAGCTCAGTCATCCCGTGGTTGAAAACTCCTAACTGGTAACGTCGCGGGGCCGTTTTTGTTTCAGTGGTTTATACGCCTCGCACTGACGACGCGTTGCGAGACAGAATTGTAACTCTCTCGCGGTTCGTTAGCACTTCGCAGGCCACAGCCGCGCGGATAGAATGGGCAGCATGCGCGGAAACGGCCGGAAACGTTGGGATCGAAAATCAAAACATCGTTCAAAGCCCGGGGATCGAAGAACTCCCACGCCGCCACGCCAGCCCGGCGGGAAAATTTCCCACTCACGCGACGTCAAGAAACTGCTTCACGGCATCGGCAGCCCGCCATCCACGCCCTTCAAACCTGACCCGTTTCAACTCGAGGCACTCGCCATGCTGGAGTACGAAGACGTGCTCGTCACGGCGCCAACCGGCAGCGGGAAAACGTGGATCGCGCGCGAGGAAATCAGACGCCTGCTGGCCGAGGGCAAGCGCGCCTGGTACACGACTCCTTTGAAGGCGCTCACAAATTCGAAATACCAGGAGTTTAGCGACGAGTTTGGCGCCGAACGCGTCGGCATTCTCACCGGCGACCGGAAAGAAAACTCCGACGCGCCGTTGATCGTCGGCACGACGGAAATCTATCGCAACCAACTTTTCGACTCGCTGCGGACCGGAACTGAGGTCAACTCTGATCTCGTGGTGCTCGACGAAGCCCACTACCTTTCCGACGAAGAGCGCGGACACGTGTGGGAGGAGGCGATCATTCTGACGCCGCCGCGGATTCGCCTGTTGTTGCTGTCCGCGACCATCGGAAATGCCGGCGATTTTGCGAGCTGGCTGGAAGAAGTGCGCGGCGTGCGTTGTGGCGTAATCACCGGTCCGGGAAAACGCCCGGTGCCGTTGCGTTCGGCGGTGCTCCTGCCGGACAAACGATTGCTGGCTTTGATTGATGACACTGGAAGGATCAATCCCCAGGTTACACAGCTAATTCATGAAACTGCGAATGCCTGAGATGCCACCGGCGACGTTGCTGTCGGCGTTGGAAGGTTACAACCTGTTGCCCGCGATCGTGTTCATGCCGACGCGCCGTCGTTGCGACACAGCGGCGTCCGAGGCCGCGCTCGCGCGTCCGTTCGGCAGCGATCGGCGGCGTGAAGAACGGCGCGAGTTTATGCGTTCGTTTGTCGAGGAGCATCCGGAAGTTCGCGGCCACCGCCACTGGGACACCATCATTCGCGGCGGCGTCGCCTCGCATCATGCGGGACATATTCCAGCGTGGAAACTCGTCATTGAACGCCTGATGAGCGCCGGTTTGCTCGATGTGATTTTCGCGACCGCGACGGTCGCGGCCGGCGTTGATTTTCCGGCACGCAGCGTTGTGTTGACGGGCGCGGACGCCCGCACTGCAAGCGGTTGGCGTCCGTTGTCGGCTTCGGAATTACAACAAATGACCGGCCGCGCCGGGCGGCGTGGTCGTGACAATGTCGGTTTCGTTGTGGCCGCGCCTGGACTGCACCAGGATCCGTTACGCATCGCACAAATGCTCAAAGCGCCGCCCGATCCGCTGGTCAGCCAGTTTCGCGCGACCTACACGACGCTGCTAAATCTCCTCGACGCCTACGGAACCTTCGCGCACGTGCGCGAAATCGCGGAACGCAGCTTCGCTCACCGCCACACCGTCCGCCAACTCCTTCAACTCGAAAAAGCGCGCCACGAAAGCGAACAAAAACTCGAACGGCCGTTGAAAGAGTCGGGCTGCGATCTTTCCGTTGCGGCAGTGCTGGGACTGGAACGTTTGATCAGTGCGCGTGCGCGATTGCAGGAAGCGAAGCCGCAAACGCGAGCGGAAGTCTTTTCGCGTTGGCTGAATGAGGTGGTGAAGCCCGGGCGCGTTGTCGGCATCGGACGCAGCGGCAAGCGGCTGGTGATGGTTATGGAAAAGCGCGACGGCGCCGTGCGCGGTATTCGGGAAGGCGGCAGCAACGCCAGTTTTCCCCAAGAGCGCATCGGTCGTGTCTATTCGCCCGTTTACCGTCTGCGCGAACAAGACATTGAGCGTGCTTTCGACGAGATTCGGGAACGCGGCCGCGAGCTGACGCTGCATGAGCCGCGCCTGCGCGACGTCTATTCAGAAGAGAGCGACGCACTAAATATCATCGACGACCGGATCGAGAGTCTGTTGCCGCCACACATCACCGGCACTGATCGCACGCGTTGCACTCAGCTTCTCTGGGAATTACACGAGACCGCCGAAGATTACGAGCGCGCTTCGCGCCGAATCGAAGCGTTGCGCGAAGAAGTTTGGCTGCCTTTCGAGCAACGCGCGAAAGTGCTTTCCGTGTTTGGCTATCTCGACTTCGAAGCCGAGAAAGTCACCGAGCGCGGTCGCTGGCTCGCCGACCTGCATATCGATCGGCCGTTGCTCGTCGGCGAAGCACTCGAAAACGAGCTCTTCAATTCGCTCGATCTGAAACAGCTCGCCGGCATCATGGCCGCGTTGACTGCCGACGAAGAACGCGACTACGGCGATCTCGAACTGGACGACAACCTGGTTACTTCACTGGCGCGCTTCGAAGACATCGGTTTCAAAGTCTCCGCGGAAGAATGGAAGTACGGCGTCGAACCGGCGCCGGAGCTGAACTTCTCCGCCGCGGGCGCAGCTGTGCTGTGGGCCGACGGTGTTCCGTGGGCCGAGATTGTGCGCCGGACGCGCGCCGAAGAAGGCGATCTGTTTCGTATGTTTTCGCGAACCGGCGAAGCGCTGTTACAAATCGCCGGTTTGCACCGCAGTCACCCGCAGGCGGCCCAAATGGCGGCCGCCGCCGCTGAGGTAGTTCTGCGCGAACCAATCCGTTAGAATTCTTCGCCGCTAAATTCCTTAGAGAGGACTCTTGTATGTCTACTTCCGCAGCCCAGCAACCATCTCCCCAACTGTTTCTCCAAACAATCAACGCGCATCAACGCACCGAGGCGCTGAAAGCCGCCATCGAGCTCGAAGTGTTCACCGCGATCGGTGAAGGCAACACGACCGCGGGCCAACTCGCCCACCGCTGTCAGAGCTCCGAAAAAGGCATGCGCATTCTCTGCGATTACCTCACGATCATAGAGATGCTTACGAAGCAAGGCGACAACTACGCCATGACACTCGACTCCGCGACGTTTCTCGACAAACGTTCGCCTGCGTATCTTGGCGGCGCCGTCGAATTCTTGTGTTCGCCGATGCTGACTGAAGGCGCGAAACACATCGCTGACGCGGTGCGCCGCGGCGGCACGGTGATGGAGAACGAGGGCACTATCGCTCCGGACAATCCCGTGTGGGTGAAGTTTGCGCGCAGCATGGGCGCGATGATGGCGATGCCGTCGCAGTTGATGGCGAAACTCGTCGACCCGAATGCGGATCGCAAACTGAAAATTCTCGATGTTGCCGCCGGACATGGCCTATTCGGAATCGCTTTTGCGACCAACAATCCGCAGGCCGAGGTCACCGCGCTCGATTGGAAAGCCGTGCTGGAAGTCGCGAAAGAGAACGCGCAGAAGGCCGGCGTCGCCGATCGTTATCAAACGATCGAAGGCAGCGCTTTTGATGCCGAGTTCGGCAGCGGTTACGACCTGGTCCTGCTGACCAATTTTCTGCATCACTTCGATCCGCCTACGTGCGAGATACTCCTCCGCAAAGTTCACAATGCGCTGGCCGATGGCGGACGTGCAGTGACGCTCGAGTTTGTTCCGAACGAAGATCGCGTGACGCCGCCCGACGCCGCCGGATTCAGCATGATGATGCTTACGAGCACGCCGGCGGGTGACGCTTACACGTTTGCCGAGTTGGAACGAATGTTTACCAACGCCGGTTTCTCGCGCAGCACGCTGCAACCGCTGCCGCCCACGATTGAAACTGTAGTCATCTCTGAAAAGTAACGATGTTCTGAGTTCAGTCTTTAGGCTGCCGTTTGGCGCACAAGCTAAAGCTTGAACTCAAAACGAGTACCCGGAAACTGTGATGCGCGCTTCCCTCTTGTTGCTCCTGTGTCTCACTGTCCTTCAGCCGTTTCAGGCACAACGTTCCGCGCCGGTCCCGGAAACGGTCTACCTATTGAAACCGGCGCGCGTGTTCGACGGTGAATCGGCCCAGCTTCACGACAACTGGGCCATTCTCGTCAGGGGCGACAAGATCGAAGCGGCCGGCGCAGCGTCCACTATAAACGCACCCGCGAACGCAAAAGTAATCGAGCTCGCAGGACTGACGTTAATGCCAGGATTGATCGAAGCGCACTCACACGTGCTGTTGCATCCGTACACTGAAGCTGTCTGGAATGATCAGGTCGCGCGCGAGTCGCTCAGCCTGCGCGTCGCGCGCGCCACGAATCATCTGCGCAACACACTCCAGGCCGGCTTCACCACGGTTCGCGATCTTGGTACCGAAGGCGCAGCTTACGCGGACATCGGTTTGAAACAGGCGGTCGAACAGGGAATCATTCCGGGACCGCGCATGATCGTCACCACGCGCGCGATCGTGGCGACCGGCAGTTATGGGCCAAAAGGCTTCGCGTCTGAGTGGCGCGTGCCGCAGGGCGCCGAGGAAGCTGACGGCGTCGACAATCTCACGCGTGTCGTCCGCGATCAGATCGGGCACGGCGCTGATTGGATCAAGATCTACGCCGACTATCGCTGGGGCACGCAAGGCGCCGCGCCGACGTTTTCGCTCGACGAGTTGAAGCTCGTAGTGGAAACAGCAAAGAGCGCGAACGTGCCGGTCGCCGCGCACGCGACGACGGCGGAAGGAATGCGTCGCGCGACGCTCGCCGGCGTCGAAACGATCGAACATGGCGACGGCGGCACTGCTGAAGTGTTTCGCTTGATGAAGGAACACAACGTCGCGCTGTGTCCGACGCTCGCGATTGTCAGCGCGGCGAACACCGAACGAAAACGTCGCGTGTTTAATCTGGCGCTCCAGGCCGGCGTAACGATTGCCAGCGGCAGCGACGTCGGCGTTTTTGCCCATGGCGACAACGCGCGCGAGCTGGAAACTATGGTTAAGTTTGGCATGCCGCTCGTCGACGCCTTGCGCTCCGCGACTTCAGTCAACGCGCGCGTGCTGCACATGGCGGACAAAATCGGCAGTGTTAAGTCGGGTCTGGTCGCGGACTTAATTGCCGTCGATGGTGATCCGACGAAGGACGTTGCGGCGTTGAGGCGGGTGAAATTCGTGATGAAAGGCGGCGTGGTCTACCATCAAAACTGAACGACTAGTTCTTATTTTCGGACGAGCCGGGCCACCGTCATCAGCAATTCCTCGGTCCTAAACGGTTTCCCGACGAAATCGCTAAATCCCGATTGCAACGCGCGGATGCGGTCGCGGTCCGTGTGGGCCGTGACGGCGACGCACGGGATATGTGCTGTATTAGAATTAGCCTTGAGCTGTCTGAAAACCTCCCACCCGTCGACTTCGGGCATCGAGAGGTCCACCATGATGAGATCGGGAGGCGGGTCCGTGCACGCCAGCGTCAGACATTCCTGCCCGTTCCTAGCTTCACGAACTACATAATTTGCGCCTGCCAGCAGCAAACGCAGCAATTCCCGATTGTCGTCGTAGTCCTCAGCAATCAGAATGGTAGTAGCCATTGACGGGTGGTTTTTCCTCCACTTGCCGACTGCAACAGCAACCAAGATACCAGAGCGATCAAGACCCGCACAAAACGTAAGTATTGACTACGTCAATCCCGCCCGTCCATAATCACTTCTGAGCCCGTGCCCCCTGCCAGGCTCTCTTTGCGCATTAGACCTTGGGTTAGTTTGCCTACCTGAAGACCTTAGGTACGTCACATCAACACCACGACACGGAGGACCCTACGGTGGTCAACGGACATTTGGAAGACAGTTTGCGGCGTGAAATTGAGAGTTATCTGGAAAGCCGGCTGAGCTCCGTCAAGCAGGAGATCGCCACGCTGCAAAGCCTGGTCAATGAATCCCTCTCGGCTTTTCTCGAGCGTCAGGCCGATGTGCAGTTGGATGGCAGTATGGTTGCTGCGATAACCGAGCACCTGCACGCCGCTCACGAACGTGGCATCGAACACGCCGCGTCGGAGTCGTCGCGGGCCAAAGCTTCCAGCGACATGGCCATCGTGAAGTCGGCCATTTCCGAGATTAACGAGCAAAAATCGCAGGCCGACATTCTTAAGGCACTCGTGAACCGGGCCTCTTCCTTCGCGCCACGCGTCGCGTTCTTTGTCATAAAAGGCGAGCAGGCGACCGGCTGGCGTGGACGTGGTTTCGAAGGAACCGTCGGCGATCAGGCAATTCCGCAGATTTCACTCGCCTTGGACGCCGACACCGTTATCGGCAGCGCCGCGAAAGCGCTGACGACGTGGAGCGGCGGACCGGGTTCTCATGCCGACGGCCACATGTTGGTCAACCGGCTTGGCGAGGAGCCACCGCAACGCATCGTTGCGATTCCACTTTCCGTCCGCGGGCGCGCAGTGGCCGTACTTTACGCTGACTCGGCCGGACTGGATTCTGAATCGATCAATCTCGAAGCGCTCGAAACGCTGGTGACTGTTTCCGGAATGGCTGTCGATCTGCTGTCGGTTTCGCGCGTTGCGACGCCGAAACGCGCGCCGGTCGAAGAAGCTGCGCCGGCGCCGGTTGAAGCAGCCCCAGTTGAACCAGCACCACAATCTGCCTACGTTCCGACCAGTGAATACGCCGAAGCTCCGCCGGTTGAAGCGCCGGAGTTGCCGGTACAAGCCGCTCCTGAACCGTCATTCGAACCCGAGCCTGAACCGGAATTCCAGCCTGAGCCAGAACCGTCGTTTTCAGGCGCGGACACGATTCAAACTTTCGAGGCCGAGCCCGCTGAAGCCGGTTCACTGATGGACAGCGAGGAAGCAACCACGACGGCCGACTACGCACCACATGGGTCTGACGGCGCGGTTGAAGAAGCGCAGATGTGGACCGCGACGCCGGTTGAAGAGCCTCCGGCAGCTCCCTCGCGGAGACGTTTTGGACACGACGCGGAATTGCCGGTCGAAGTTCATGGCGAC
>DASUOZ010000368.1:0-2186 GCA_036276375.1 Pyrinomonadaceae bacterium
ATGGTGATTCTCAACGACACGCCGACGAGCTACATGGAACCGTTGCACAAAGAGATCGAAAACATTGTTCGCACCGGTGGTTTGCAGGGACTGCAAGACAAACCGGGCGGCATTTATCTGCGGCGCGCGGATCAGATACCCGAAGCGGATCGCATTCTGCTTCACGCCGTGGCGCGCGTAGTGATCGTTGCCGATCGCGGCAGTTTTGAGGATCAAATCGAACGAAAGCGTGTCGCGGAACCGCTGCCGCCGTTGATGATGCCGCGCCAGGCGCCGCAAACTTATCCCGAGCCGACGATGGCGCCACCGGAGCTGAGTTTCTTCAACGGTCTTGGGGGATTTCATCAGGGCGGACGCGAGTACGTGACGCTGCTCGGCGCCGAACAGTGGACGCCCGCGCCGTGGTCCAACGTGATCGGAAACGCCGTTGATTTCGGTTTTCAGGTTACGGAGACGGGCGGCGGTTACGCGTGGTCGGTAAACAGCCGCGAAAATCGTCTGACGCCCTGGTCCAACGACGCGATCAGCGATCCGCCCGGCGAAGTCATGTATTTGCGTGACGAGGATTCCGGCACGGTCTGGTCGGCGACGCCTCTGCCCATTCGCGAGCGCGAGCCGTACATCATTCGCCACGGCCAGGGCTATAGCGTTTTCGAACACACTAGCCACGGCGTGTCGCAGGAACTGTTGCTCTTCGCGCCGCTCGATGCTTCAGTGAAGATCTCCCTGCTGCGTTTGCGCAATCGCACCGGCCGCAAGCGTCGCTTCACGATTACTCACTACAACGAGCTCGTGATGGGTGTGGCGCGTTCGTCGTCAGCGCGGTACATCATCACGGAGATCGATACGCCCGCCTCGACGATCTTCGCGCGCAATCCCTACAACAATGAGTTTGCCGATCGCGTCGCGTTCGTCGCGACGAGTGAAAACCTCGCCAGCGCAACATGCGATCGCAAGGAGTTCATCGGCCGCAACGGTTCGCTCGACGCGCCTGCCGCGCTCCGTCGCGTGGGTCTCGCCGGACGCGCCGGCGCCGGACTCGATCCGTGTGCCGCTATCCAAACAAGCATCGAGCTCGCGCCACACGAAGCTCGCGAACTCATCTTTTTAATCGGCGAGGCAGAATCGAAGGCAGCCGCGCAGGATCTCGTGTCGACTTTCCGGCAGAGCGGTAACGTCAACTCGGCGTTTGAAAAAGTGCTGAACCACTGGGACGAACTACTCGGGACTGTCGAAGTGCGCACGCCCGATCAAGCGCTCGACACGATGCTGAACCGCTGGCTGCTGTATCAAACGCTCTCGTGCCGCATCTGGGCGCGCACGGCTTTCTATCAATCGGGCGGCGCTTACGGTTTTCGCGATCAGTTGCAGGACGTGCTCGCGCTCGTTTACAGCCGGCCCGAGATCACGCGCAAACAGATACTCCTCGCCGGCGCGCACCAGTTCAAAGAAGGCGACGTCCAACACTGGTGGCATCCGCCGAGTGGGCGCGGCGTGCGCACGACGATCTCCGACGATTTGCTGTGGCTGCCTTTCGTCACGGCGTTCTACATCAACGTCACGGGCGACGCGTCTGTGCTAAACGAAGTCGTGCCGTTCCTCGAACAACCACTGCTCGGCGATGGAGAGCTCGAGAGTTATCGCCAACCAGAAGTCTCTCAGCAGTCGGCTTCCATCTTCGAACACTGCGCGCGCGCACTCGACCGCAGTCTGACAGTTGGCGAGCACGGATTGCCGTTGATGGGCGGCGGCGACTGGAACGACGGCATGAACCGCGTGGGCCATCTCGGCAGAGGCGAAAGCGTCTGGCTCGGATGGTTTCTCTACAACGCGCTCGTGCTCTTCACGCCGCACGCCGAAGCACGCAAGGAAAACGAACGTGCGGCGCGCTATCGCGAGCACCTGGACAACCTCAAGAAAGCGCTCGAAGAAAAAGCCTGGGACGGCGACTGGTACCGCCGTGCTTATTTCGACGACGGCACGCCGCTGGGCTCGGCGCGTAACGAAGAGTGCCGGATCGACTCGATCGCGCAGTCGTGGAGTGTGATTTCCGGCGCGTCAGATCCGTTTCGCATGGGGCGCGCGATGGCGGCTGTCGAAGAGTTTCTGATCCGGCGTGGCGATGGGCTCGTGATTCTCTTCACGCCGCCGTTTGATAAAGGCAGTCTCGATCCGGGTTACATCAA
>DASUOZ010000369.1:0-4105 GCA_036276375.1 Pyrinomonadaceae bacterium
AGAAGATTTCCCTTACGATCGCGTTTGAACACTTTGCGAAACAGCCAGCCGTGGCCGTGTGAGTCGGCAAACTGCGTGTTACGCAGGAGCGCGTTGAACTCCGGCGTGCCCGTGTCTTTCAGGAACTCAAAGTCGGACCACAAGCCGCGCAAACTCGACGCTTCGGGATTGCGATTTAGCTTCTCCTGCTCTTCGTCCTGACTCGGGTTGTGCTGCTTCGCGGGATAGAGCTTCGCGCCGTCGCTCTCGTTGTCCCACCACGTGAGGCCCATGTAACTCGCAACCATGTTGGTGCCGGGGTGCATGTGGCAGACCATGCACTGCGACGACGGAATCTGGCTCGTGAACTGGTGCTTGATCGGATGGCCTGACTCGTTTTTGGGAATCGTTGTGTCGGCAGTTTGGGAGCGGCCGAGGTTGCCCGAGGCCTGATAAAAAGCGGAGTGCGCGGGGTCGCGATCGTTTGCATAGATCACGTGACACGCCGAACAACCTGAAGATCTGTAATCGCCCGGATGATCGTTGGTGCCCAGGTGGTTGAGGGTCGGATCCAACAGTCTTGTTTTTTGCAGTCCGAGGAAGACTGGATCGGTTCGCTGCGCCGTGCCGAAGCCCCGCTGGCTCAATCCCTTGTCCGGTTTGCCGGGTTCTTCTTCCTTATCCGGCAACCCGACTTCCAGCCGCCGGCGCCCGCCGCGCTCAAACACACGCAGCACGTTGCCCGGCTGCGAAATTTCCCAACGCGGAATCGGATCCAACAGCGTCAACAATCCCTTCCTTCGCCGCTGTTCGTCCGTTAGATCCTTCCCCTCCTGGAGCAACGTTTGCGGCCGTCCCGCCTCACTGTAGCTCTCCCCAAACCGCGGATCTTTCAAATGAAAACTTCCGTTGTTATAAAGCGCCGCGCCCCACAACATCGCGCCGTGCGTCATCATGCTGCGCGCCACGTTCTTCGACTCAATCTCATGACACGACGCACTCCCGCACGTCTCAGCCGCCACTCGCAAATCACCCGGATTCACAAAGCGCACAAACTCCCAACTCTCGCGGTTCATTAACGTGTTGGGCCGTTCGGGATTCGCGCCGGTATATTTCCCGGCCCGCCGCCATTCGTCGGGAAACTTCGGCTTCACGTGCGCTTCGTCTTTTAACTTCGTCGCCGGGTTCCCACCGTGACAGGCAGTACAACTCAACCCGACCGCGTCCTTACCATCCTTCAGCTTCTCCAACGTCTCGGTCGTGCCGTATTTGTGCATCGGCTCGATCAGCGTGTGACACGACACACAACCCTCGACCTTTACGACGGGCGTGGGCGCCGCCGCCTGCTGGCCGAAAGTAAACACCGCGATCAGGTAGAGAAAAATCTGTGTCATCTGTCGTCTTAAAAAACGAACTTCGCCTGGGCGAATATCGAATACAGCGCCTTGCTCGGACTGATCACGTCCGGCTGACAAAAGTCTTCAACACCCGGCGGACAGTTGCGGGACGCGTCAGTAAAAATGTCGCGGAACCCGCGGCCGGTCTGTAGCGCCGACGCGCCAAACGTCAGCGTGAAGTTGTTAATGAGAAACGGCCGGTACGCGACTCCGAGACTGTAATCGAAACCGATATCGTGACGAATGCGATTCTGAAACAGCACCAGCTCCAGCGGCTCAGTGCGATGAAAGCGCAGGTAGTTTACGTTCACCACTGCCTTGATGCGCTGCGTCAGTTCCACATCGAGACCGCCGTTGTACAGAAAGAGCCCGGGATTTACGAAATTCGCCTGGCCCTGGGTCTTGCTGCTGCGCAAACTTGGCAACAGGCTGTTCGGCTGGACCAGGCCCACGCCAGTCTGCGTCAAACGAATCCCATTGCGCACCCAAAATGAAAACTGACCACCCGCAAAATTCGGATCGTCGAAGATCGCATCGAAGCCATTTGCCCTGTCATCCGTCGGATTCGAGTCGCCCTGCGCCCAAAGGAAGGAGCCCTTAAACCGCAAGTAGTCCTTATCGATGGAAAGTTCTGCCGCCGCGAAGTTCGAGCGCACATCGACGCGGCGTCCCGCAATCGGATTGTGCTCGTCATGTCCAAACGCGAAGTAATACGAGTGCGAAAGATTCAAACGGCCGAGATGTCCGTCGCCACTAAAACCGAGATAGCCAACCTTGACCGCATGGGGCCGCACGTCGCCGATCGGCGCCGGCCGGACCAGAAAACCGTTGCGATCAAACTCCACCGTGCGACGATCGTCGTTGTAGTGAAAACTTCCCTGGATCGTGTAACCCTTGCGAATGAAGTCCTGGCGAAAAATGTTGGCGATGTAGACGTTTTGATGGCGCGTGTCGAAGCGATTCAAACCGCTGTTCGTGTCTTTCTCGAGCATCGAGAAGTAGGCGGCGTTGAATTGCAGGCGATTGTTGTCAGCGCCACCAAACAGGCGCGCGCCAAGGTTGTTGTCGGAAAAGATGAAGCCGCGGAAATCGGAAACGAACGGCTGAATGCCGGCGCGCACGGAAACAAAATCGTAGTTGGCGTTGACGTCGAAGAGCTTCACCTCGCCGAAGGCATCTTCAAGCGAGGCGTGCCAATCGGTGCGATTAGTGCCGCGCCGCACGTCGATGTTCACGACGCCGTTCTCGCGCGCGTCGAGGTAATTCGGCACGCTGAACGTTGGTGAGAACTTGATCGCCCAATTGCGGGGCTTGAAAGTCGTGTCGCCGTGAAATAACTCGAAGCTGAACTGCAACGTCTCCCCGGCGGCAAACTGTTCGGGACGGCCAAAGAACTCACCGCTGATCGGGTTGACGCTGCTGACGCCCGACGGCGTGGGCGCGCGCCGCTGTTCGACGCCCGTCGCACTGACGGCGGTGAGAATCATGAAGAGCTTATCGCCCTTGATCGGGTAATCGCCCTTAAGGACGTTCTGGTTATAAGGATCCCACCAGCGGCCACGCTTAAAAGGGATATCGCGACCCCGCGCGCCGCGATCGCCGTAACGATCGTATTCCGGAAACAATATGCGCCACCGATCCGGCGTCTCCCGTGCAGATTGATCTAAATCTTTCTCCTTTGGAATCTCAGCCGTGCGGATCTCGACCTCAATCTCTTTCCCTGGCTCAACAATCACATTCTCCAGCGTATCACCCCGAACGATCGCGTAATCTCCATAGTTCTTGTCTTTATCAAACGCCGCAACGTGCGGTTGGTCCAACGTGATGCGATACGCGCCAACCGGGAGTTTGATCGAGTAACTCCCGTCTGCATTGGTCCGGACGCGCCTTATTTCGCGCGTAACCTGATTCGTAATTATGACGACAGCATTGGGAACCGGAGCCCCGGTTGAAGTGCGAACCACTCCATGCAGGCGTCCGGTTGTTTGGAATAAGCAGGTTGCTACGATCAGGAAAATGATCACGCGGCTGGCTTTTTATCACAGATTTCACGGATTCGGCAGAAAAAATCTGTGGTACATTGTGCGCCAATGTGGCGACGACTGATCTTCTGCGCATGCGTGCTCACTGCCATCGAGGGCCACGCGCAAACACGTCCGGTGCTGATCAGTCATGCGGATTCAACTCGGGCCATCGCCGTCGACTCAGTCACGCGCCGCCGTGAACCATTCACCACCACTGCTGAAGTTCGCTTCAGTTCTGATTCAGCCACGCGCATCATGCTCTTCGCGTTGAACCTTTCGTTTCAGCCCGGAGAAACCATCACCGCGGATGCCGAAGACGCGGCTCATAATTTCTACACACTTACGGTAGAACACGTATCCCAAGTCCCGAATCATCCCTGGGCTACATCCGTCGTAATCCGACTTCCCCAAAATCTTCCGGAAGCGGGAGACGTGCTGTTGCGAATCACATATCGGGGCGTCGCGAGCAATCGCGTCCGCGTCGGGATCGGTCAGGTCGGTGGTGGGCCACCGGATGATCTTAACGCTGTCCCAACGCCGGGTCCGCCGTTCGATCCGCCAGCCGCGCTGACGGCCACGAACTTATCTGCGACCGACGTGCAGACGATTCTTCAGCAAGCGGCGTCCGCGGCAGCGTCTCTCAGCAAGCCGGTAACGATCGTCGTCACGGATCGCGAGGGCAACATTCTCGGGTTGTTTGCGATG
>DASUOZ010000370.1:0-5871 GCA_036276375.1 Pyrinomonadaceae bacterium
TTGAACGACGTAAGAGTTGCCGGTTCGGATTCTGCCCGAGAGTTTTGTGCTCGCCCGTTTTCGGCGCTGCCGGTGCGGGTGTAGCAGGTTTGGGCGGCGCTGGGGCGGCCGCCTGCGCTTTTGCCGCCGCGGCTGGTGCAGTCGGTTTAGCCGCCGCCGGTTTAGCCGCCGCCGGTTTCGCGGCGTGCGTGCCGTGATCACCGGCAACGGTCTCCACCATCACATAAACACCGCGTTGTTCGTCCTTCTTAATTACCGGCAGCGTTCCGCCCGCCGCCTGCAACAACGCAGTCAACTCCGCTTCAACAAAACGCACCTGCTTGTTTGGATCGCGCACGTGGCCCAGCGGCGGACCCATGTACAGCGTCCCGCACGTTTGACACTTGAAAAGCACGTCGTCGCCCCGCAAGTGCACCTGCGCCGGCTCGCCCGCCGTGCGTAACTGTTTCAGGTGACCGTTGCAGAGTTTGCCCTTCTCGTTTTTCTCGTTGCAGACGGTCTGCGCGTTGGTGATGCGTTTCGGAACCGCGATGGTTTCGGTGGCTGCCATGGTGGTGAGTCGCATTGTACACGAAGTCAGCCATAGATTTGCAGGGACAAACACAGACTGAAAAACCAGTGTATGCTCGGTGCGTGTTGCAAAAGTTAATCGCCAGGGTCTGGCGCGCACTGCCGCCGCGCGCGCGCCGCTGGAGTGTGCGCGCCACCCAGGCGCGCTTCACAGTCACGGCCGGCGCGCTCATTTTCAACGACTCCGGCCAGGTGTTACTGCTCAAACATCGCTTTCGCGCGGGCAGCGGCTGGGGTATTCCCGGCGGTTTTCTCGAACACGGCGAACAACCCGAAGAAGCACTCAGGCGTGAGCTGCGCGAAGAGATCGGTCTGGAAGTTCACCACGTGGAAATCTTCACCGCGCGTTCTTTCCGGAAGCCGCGGCAAGTAGAGATACTTTTTCGCTGCCGTGCTAACAAAGAAGTGCGGCCGCGAACGATGGAAGTGGAACACGCCGAGTGGTTTTCAACGCAAAAGCTACCCACCGGTTTGCCGACTGATCAACGACTGCTCATCGAACGCGCGACTGCGTATGGAGCAAATGGCCGTGATTGATGTATGCTCTCGCCGCAACTAACCCAAACACAAACTGGAGAACCACATGGTCGAGCTGATCCCTTCCCAAGAAGCTGTAATGCAGATTCTGAAACGCACCGGCGCGTTTCGCGAAGGTCACTTTGTTTATCCCAACGGCAAACACTCGGCACACTACTTTCAAATGCCGCTCGCCTTTCGCTACTACGACACCGCGCGCGTTTTGGCAGTGGCTCTCAGCCGAAAGTTTCGACTCGAAAAAGATATCTCCAGTCAGTTGCCAAAAGTTTCGGTGATCAGTCCGAGTTCGGGAGGAATTCCAGTCGCCTTTGGTGTGCGTGATGCGCTCAACGCGGAACAGATCTATTGGGCGGAACAGGAAAAAGGCGAGCGCATGTTTCGGCAGTACGTCAATCAGGGTGAAGTTAATCCCTGCATCATCGTCGACGACATCATTCGCAGCGGCAACGCGATCGAAGAGACAGTTGATCTGGTGAAGTCGCTGGGCGCACGCATCATCGGTTGCGGCGCGATCGTTCGTTTTGATTCTGCTCCGAGGGAAGTTGAGGGCGTGCCGATCGAGTCGCTGGTGGAATTCGACGTGCGGATGTACGACACAGGCGAGGAGTGCGTCGATTGTAAAGAGGGCGCGTCACCCGAGACGGTCCGTTACTGAGCCACAAAGAAGCACAAAAGGGTTTTGGGAGACATTTGTGCCTTTGGTGCCTTTTGTGGCCTTAAATCTCGTGCCGGTTAGCGAGGGCCTTGTCCATCGTTACTTCGTCTACATATTCGAGGTCGCTGCCGACCGGCATACCCATCGCGATTCGCGTCACGCGCAATCCGAGTGGCTTCAGCAAACGGCTGATGTAATTTGCAGTCGCCTCGCCTTCTGTAGTCGGATTCGTGGCGAGAATCACTTCCGTCACTATCACACCCTCATTGTTCTCCGGTTTTAATCGTGGCAACAGATTCGCCAGGTGCAGCTCGCTGGGCCCGATGTGACGAATGGGCGAGAGACTGCCGTGCAGCACGTGATAGACACCTTTGAAGCTGCGCGTTTTTTCCACCGCCACCAGGCTGTGCGGCTCTTCAACGACACAGATCACCGAATGATCGCGGCTGGGGGAGGAACAAAATCGGCACGGATCGACTTCCGTCAGGTTGTTGCAGATGGAACAAAGAACGATGCGCTGTTTCACCTCGCGCATCGCGGCGATCAATCTTTCCAGATCAGCATCGGGGACGCGCATGATGTGAAACGCCAAACGCTGCGCAGATTTGTGTCCGATACTCGGCAGGCGTTTCAGTTCGTCGATGAGTTTGGTGACTGGTTCTGCGTACTCCAACATCGCTCAGCTATTAACCGAAGAGGCCTCCGAGTCCGGGTGGCAACATTCCGCCGATCTTTCCTTTGATCGCTTCGTCTACTTTGCGGTTCGCTTCGTTTGCCGCCGCCACGATCATGTCTTGTAGCATCTCGACGTCGCCGTCTTTAACGGCCTCGGGATCGATCCTGATCGAAATGATTTCGTGATTGCCTTTCATCTGCACGGTGACGACCCCGCCTCCCGCGGAAGCATCGACGCGCAGCTCTTCCATCTCTTTCTGCATTTTCTCCTGCATCTGCTGCGCCTGCTTCATCATCTGTTGCATGTTGAATCCGCCCGGAAATTTCATTGCGACACCTCTTCGAAAATTAGCCAAAGTCACCGAACTGTGAAGCCATCCTAGCCGCCAATAGTTTTCAGTTCAAGCGTGTGTTCTGAGTTCAACCTTTAGGTTGCGGTGACACCCTCTCGCAAAAAGCAAGCTAAAGCTTGAACTCAAAACTTTGAACCCAGCTATTGACACCTTGCTCAGAATCCACAGAATGAGAGCCCAAGACTATGGCCGATCCAAATATTGACCGTTCCCTGACGGCCCGGATCAATCTCTACTACGACTTGCACCAGCCCTCAACCGCGCCGGCGCCGCTGCTGATCGCGCTACACGGCTACGGCGCAAACAAGCGGCAGATGATGCGCGAAGCGCAACAGATGGCGCCCGATGGCTTCGCAATCGCGTCGTTGCAGGGCTTTCATCAGCACATCAAAGAGCCAAGAGAACCTGGTGGACCACTGCGTTTCGGCTTCGGTTGGTTGACGAACTTTCGCAGTGAAGAATCAGTTGCTGTTCATCACCAGGCTTTATTAGATCTCACCTCTCAGTTGATCGCGGAGGGCATCGCCGACGCAACTCGAATTTTTCTACTCGGCTTCTCGCAGTCGTGTGCGCTGAATTATCGCTTCGCGTTTACGTATCCGGAACGATTGCGAGGTGTGATCGGTATCTGCGGCGGCATTCCCGGCGACTGGGAAGAAAATTCGCTCTACAAGGTCTCACAACTGGACGTCTTTCATTTAGCGGGAAGCAAAGACGAATTCTATCCACCCGAACGCGTGCGCGACTACGAACGACAACTCGCCACGCGAGCACGCCGCGTTAAGTTTGAAAGTTATGACGCGGCGCACGACCTGGTCCCACAAATGCGCGAGGACATACGGCGATGGTTGCAGAACTAGAGCGCGATGTTAAAGCTCGTAGCGCAGTACTCAAGAAAGAACTCGGACTGTTTGATCTTGTTCTCACTCAGATCCTTTTCGTCGTTGGAACGTTCTGGGTGGGATGGGCGGCGAAACTTGGCAACCAACAGAGCATCTTTTGGATCCTCGCGATCGTCACTTTCTACCTGCCGCTCGCGGCCGCCGTTATCTTTCTCAATCGTCTGGCGCCGCTCGAAGGTGGTCTTTACCAGTGGGCCAAGATCGCCTTCAACGACTTCGTCGCTTATATGGTGGCCTGGAACTTGTGGGTGTTTGCCATCACGATCCTGGCAGGTATCGGCCTGGTCGCAACTACGAACATCTCGTATGCGCTCAACATAAGCTCAATGCGCGAACACAGCTGGGCCATCACGATCATTAGTATGTTGCTCGTTATCGGCATGATGTTCGCGGCAATGCGCGGTTTGGGACTTGGAAAGTGGATTCACAACGTTGGCAGCGTAATGTATCTGCTTACGTTTGGTGCGTTGATTCTCCTGCCGCTTTTCGGACTTATCTGGGGCACCGTCCGAGAATACCATCCGTTTACAATTCAGTTTCCCACGTTTTCCACTTTCAATATCAACGTCGCAAGCAAGCTCGCGTTAGGCGCGCTGACAGGCTTCGAGTACATCGCCATCGTGGCCGGGGAGACCAAGTCGCCGGCGCGCAACTTCGCTCGCTCGGTGATTATCGCGGTGCCGATTATCGCGTTGATGTTCATTCTCGGGACGAGCTCGGTGCTCGCGTTTGTTTCTCCGGATAACGTGGATCTGATCGGTCCGATTCCCCAGGTGCTTTCAATCGGCTTCGGTTCCTCTGGTTGGATAGGCACGATAGTGTCGCTTGCGATCCTTGGTGTGGTCGCACGTACGATTGCGTTGATGAGTATTTACTTCACCGGCAACACGCGTCTGCCGATGGTCGCCGGCTGGGATCGTTTGTTGCCGCAGTGGTTCACTCGTCTGCACCCAAGATACAAAACGCCAACGAACTCGATCTTATTTGTCGGCGCCGTGACGGTGGTGTTAGGTCTGTTGAGCCGGTTGGGTGTTGACGCGCAGGAAGCGTTTCAACTACTCGATAACGCCGGAGGAGCTTTTTACGCTTTAACGTATCTCGTGTTGTTTGCCATACCGCTCTTCGGAATGAAGGCCTTTGGCGTGCGTGCGCCGTGGTGGCTGAAGGTCGCGTGCGTCTCAGGTTTTCTCGCTTCCGTTGTTTATCTCTGCTTTGCTCCGGTTCCGATAACCCAGGTCGATAGACCACTGGAGTTTGCCTTGAAGATCGTCGCGACGATCGTGATCGCGAATATGATCGGTGTAGCCCTTTACGCCTTGGGAAAAAGAAAACGCGCAGTCTAAGCACCATAAATTTCAACACAAAGGAGTTCTCCCATGAACAACATCAACTTCGGGCGTGTGATCCTGGGTGGGTTATTAACGGGGCTGATTCTCAACATTGGAGAGTTTTTGCTGAATGAAGTCGTGTTTGTGCAGCAGATGGAGGAGTTTTTTCGCCGGCTGAACCTGCCGCGTCCGGGCAGCGGTTTCATCGCGACCGCGGTAGGGATAACGTTTCTGCTGGGCATTGTGATCGTTTGGATCTACGCGATGATTCGGCCGCGTTTTGGTCCTGGTCCAAAGACGGCGATCATCGCGGCGTTCGTGGCGTGGTTCTGCGTTTACTTCTATTGCGGGATTCTGAACGCGACGCTGTTTAGTTTGCCGTCGAGTTTTATGCTCATGGGCATGGTTTGGGGGATTATTGAATACATCCTGGCGGCCGTTGCCGGCGCCTGGCTGTACAAGGAATGACAAAGCTAGCGATCGTTAATTGTTCGCAGGTGGTAACGCTTGCCGGGCCGGCGCGTCCGCGTGTTGGACCAGAGCTGCGCGAGCTCGGAATCGTCGCGCCCGGTGCGTTGCTCATCAGTGGGCCACGGATTGAACGGATCGGCTCGGACCGAGAGATCGAAGCACTGATTGATAGTGAGTGTGAAGTTGTCGATGCCGGTGGTCGCGTTGTGCTGCCGGGGTTTGTTGACGCGCACACGCATCCGGTGTTTGCGGGCACGCGCGTCGACGAGTTTGAAGAACGCATAAAAGGCGCGACTTATCAGGAGATTGCCGCGCGCGGCGGTGGCATTCAGTCGACAGTCAATCAAACACGCTCGGCCAGTCTTGATGAACTGGTCAAA
>DASUOZ010000371.1:0-4817 GCA_036276375.1 Pyrinomonadaceae bacterium
AAGTTGCCAAGACTCGTTGCGAAGAGACGTGGCTCGAAGAACAAGGTGCAGACCATCGGTACGACGAAAGCACCGTCGGCCGCAGGCACGGTGGCAGTGGTCAGCACTGACTCGTCTTTCTCCAGTACTTCGATCTTTTCGGCGACGTAAACGCCATGGCGCGCGTTGTCGTTTTCATCCATTTCGCGCAGCGGAATGTTTGTTTGACCGGCGCCCGGATTGAGGTCGGGAGTGGTTCGGTTGCTGACTTGACGAGGCACTGCTCGATCGATGTCGCCGTCCCAGACCACATTCACGGTTGCAGCAGGTTCATCGGAACAGAACTTGGCCTCAGCGGCTGCGACTGCCGTCAAACCATCCGTAGTGTCGCGTGACACGGTGACGCGCACCTTTCCATCAAATGGGGTCGATAGTCCTGTCAGCTTCACCCGGAACCTGATCTCTTCGTTAACGAGCGGCGCGAAACTGCGGCCTTCTTCGAATTCGTCGCCAGTGCGCAACTTGACGTCGATGCCCTCGAGTTCGACAGTCGTTGCTGCTGCTGCGCCGATCACCGGCAACGGTCGCTGCGGAAACTGTTGGTTGGCGTAAAGCAGGCACTTCGACGGTTCGCAGCGGTTTACGTCCGTCGTCGGATGGCATTCGAACGGCGGCGCTTCGTTCGGGTCGAAGAAGAGGATCTCCACGCGCCGGTCACGCGGTTCTTTTGGACCAACCTTCTCCGGGTAACCGGCCGCGCGACGTGCGGCGCGTTCGGCGAAGTCGCGAGAGTGAAACTCGCCGCAACCCTGCGTGGGAATATTTATGAGCGAGACGTTACTCTGAACGCTCGTTAGTTCCGCCTGTGTGGTCAGACCCAACTGCTGGATCAAGTCGCGCTGGTAAAAATCAAAAAATGCCTGCCACGTGGCGATGCCGACGAAGCCGAGTTGACTGCCGGGGATCTTTTGCGCGAAGCCGGGTGCGAAGATGTTGTTACCGGCAAGTTTGTCGACTTCGTTGTTGTAGCCCTTCTGGAAGTTGGTGATCGCTTTTTGATCTTTCGCAAAGTCAGGCTTGTTTGGATCGCTGGCTTCGCAATTGAGTTGAAAGCGTTTGTCGGCCCAGCGCAAGATCCGGCGCCAGTCGTCGGCGTGTCCGCCGGCATGCAGGGCCAACTGGACCCAAAGGTCTTTCAGGTCGTAACCCTGCAACACGCAGAAGGTTGAGTCGGCGCGTCGCGCGGAGAGCGACAGGTTGTAGGAAATGATTGCTGTCGAGTCGCCATGACCCGTCACGAGCATCGGGCGCTTCGGATGTTTGCGGGCGTGATCGAGCGCGTTAGCGACGACTTTCAATCCATCGAGACTGCCACCCGGCGACTCACTGTCGGGCGGATCGGGCGATGGTCCTTCCGGCATGAGCACGTGTCGATCGACATTGAAGTGAACAAAGCCGGCTTCGATGGGGATGCCGGGCTCACACCTGCGCGACTCTGCGCCCTCGACGTCCGCTGCCTGCGTCTCTTGTTCCGCGCCCTCGACGGGCGCTCCCGACCCGGTCGCTGCCGGCGCATCTGGTCCTGCTGTTCCCGTGTCAGGCGTGAGCGCGCGTACGGTCCCTGGGGCCGGTGCGCCCGTCGGACTTGAAGGACCCGGCGCTTCATCCTGAAGTTCGAGACGAGCGAACTGCTCGGGTGTGATACCGGGAAACGTACTAGCCGGCGTCGATCCGTTTTGAGCCGCCGGTTGCGATCCGTTTTGACCGGGCGCCGTCGCAGACGGGGTCGTATTAACGTCCCCTCCTCCAGGCGTTGGAGCGGAACCCGCTTGTGGCGATGTACCACTCGGAGCAGACGTACCATTGCTGCCGGGAGCACCATCGGTACCTGGTGTTTCACCGCTGCCCGGTGTTTCACCTGGACCAGTTCCAGGGCCCGGCGCGGCGCCAGGCGCGGATACATCCTGCGCCAACAGATCACGAACACTACCCACCGCCTGGTCCAACCCGCTCGTCGTCCCCTTCAGATTGTCGAGCGCACCGCGTACCGGCCCCGTCGGATCGCCAAAGTCCGATATCGAACTCAACGCGTCCAACGCGTTCAACGCATCAAGCACGTTCAGCGCGTCACCCAAAATCCCCGCATCCAACAAACTCGTCTGCGGCGGCTCCGGCGGCTTCGTATACTTCCGCAACTTCAACTGGTAGCGAAACGAGTGCGCACTCCCACCGATCTCCGCGACGTCGAGATCTTCAATAATCACATCCGTGATATCCGTCGCCGTGTTAATATCCGCCACGAACGTCGTCTGCTCGCCCTTGTTGAAGATGGTCCGAATCCCCTCAAGAAACTCATCACGCGCTTCGTCACCACTCTTCGTCCCGGCGATCACGATCGTGTTCGCGACCGCGCCCATATCCTGAAAGTAGTTACCCGCCAACCCAGGCACGCGATGCTCGGCGAGCGCACGACTCTCCGACGACTCGATGTACTCGATGCCGTCGAGAGCAAACTCACCTAACATGGGCTTCGTCTTCATGTGACGTCTATGCCGTGTTGCAGCGCCTGTTCGTGCAGAACCTGCGCGAGGCGATCGCCGAAGTCGTCGAAGGCGGGGGATTGGTGGCTTGCCTGGTTGACTTCGATGTTGAAGGGGTTCTGAATTTGGCCCTGCGGCGGTGAGCTAAGACGCGACTTCAGTGGAACATTGACGTCAACGACCGAACGTAGTTTTTGAGAAACGTCTCGTCCGACGGACGTGGGCCAGGCACGCGGCGCTATGCGCTGTTCAGAATCTCCACCGGGAAAATTGACTGCATTAGCGGGAAACTCAGTTTCGGGTTGCGAACGTGAATCCCTTGTGTCGCGCGCTTCGCGAACGGCTTGCCAGTAGCGGTTAAGGCTGTTTACCAGCGGAGTTATCAATGGTAACGGGCCTGTCCTTGACGAATCGGCAGGGTTGAGCAGAGGCTTCACAGACGACTGGGACTGATCTATCAGAATCTCTTCGAGGCCTTTCCGCGCAATCTCTGTTTCCAGTGGTGATAATTGACTGACTGAACGTTGCTCGGCGGGAGGTTCGCTTTGCGTGTGTGTACCTATAGCTGCGACGTCGTGGCTGGAGTTCGCCCATTGAGTCGAGCGTTTTAGCCATTCCGAGATCAGTGGAAAGGGATTTGACCGATCATTGAGAGTCGCAAATGCGGGTGCTGCAATGGATCTCCTCCGCTTGTGTTTCAACTGGGGCGTTGTCGGGTTCAGTGGAATCACCAGCGCCTCTCGCAACTGCGAGCTCATCACGCCGAAGATGTCGCCGCCGAACACAGCCGCCGGTATCGCCGCCCGCAACTCGCCTGGACCATCCAGCGCGTTCAGCAGGCGATTGATCGCCACAGTTTCTTGGCGTAACGCCGAGCGCAAGCGTCTCGGCCCCGTTAGAGTGCCTAATACAGTATTTAACGGAGTCATTGCTTGTTCTGGTTCAGCAGCTCCAGGTAGCCGAGTATCTGGCCCACCGTCATCTCTCGCACCTGCTGCGGCGTCCAGTTGAACTCCTTCGCCAACACAAAAAACGCGCGCACGATCGGCGACTCAACGATCTCTTTCATCTCGTCTTCCGTCGTACTCAACCCACTGATGCGATTGATCGCGTCCACCAGAAATCGCACAAGGCCACTGTGCATCCCCGCGATATCATTCTGCTTCAACGCCGGCTCAACCACGGACCTCTGAATCATCAGCACCGACGTCAACACTTCATCGTCTTTCGCACCCTTCGCGATCAGTTGCACGTCCTTTACCGTCAGCGGCCGCAGTTGAATCTTCTTCGCGGCGACATCCGCCGCATGACCATTCCCGTTCTCCAGCGAAGGACTCAGGATCTGCGGCGGGATCTCGACTTCAAAAGTCATTTCCCTGCCGGCCAACAACTCCTCGGCGGTTACAAACATAAGAACGCTCCGATGCTCGAAATCGCGATTAGACAGCCGTGTCTTCAGCGGAGATCCGCTTGGCTTTGAACGACAACTTCTCGAGGACAAAGTCGTCTTCCGGAAGGTTGAATTGCCAGGAACTAAAGATGACGCCGTAAACCGTCAACACGCCGTTACCCGCGTCGCCATCAGGCTTCAGATTGTCGAGGCTCACCTTCATGTTGAAGCTCGGAATCTTGAACGGCGCCGTCTCTTCACTCTCGGCATACTGGCCCAACATCAACTTCAGCAACGCACCGTTGATGAACGCGCGATCGATCGTCCCGCCGATGGAAATATTTCCGGCGCGCAACTCTTTGGGCGCGTGAGAACCCAACTCGTGAAACGCCTTGATGTCGATCGAGACCGACAACGAAACGTTCGTAACCCGGCCCACGATTCCGCCTTCGCCGAAATACTCGCCAAACACTTCCGGCGTGATTCCGTCGGGATCACTCAGCGTCAGTACTCCGTCAGTGCCATAAAACGTGTTCGTATTGAACATGACAGCTCCTTTAACTCAGGTTCATCACGACCCTAATCACATCAATGCTGAACGTCGGATTGAGGTCCATCGTCACCAGCACTTCGCCGCGAATTTCCATCGGGCGATCGGCAAACACCGTCAGCTTGTAGCCGGTCAGAAACTCGCGAATGAGCAGATCGGCGAGAAAGCTGTCGAGCGTGGTGCGCAGGTTGTCGCGCACGCGTTTGTTATTGAGTTTCCCGATGTACTGGTTGGCGCCGAGACGTGTGCCTTGTTTGACGTAGTCGACGATGCGACGCAGCGTGATCTGTTTGAACGCTTCGTCGTCAGTGGTGATTCCCTTGACGACGCGGATGCCGCGCTTCTTTTGCAACACCAG
>DASUOZ010000372.1:0-9083 GCA_036276375.1 Pyrinomonadaceae bacterium
AGAGCTGAATAAGGCCTACCGCCTCGCCTACTTTCTCCATCAAGATAAAGATCTGGCTCTTCGCATCGTCGCGGCTGCCACGCTCAAGTTGAATGTGGCGATGGCAGTTCAGAGTAAACGGCTTTATTACATCCCCGTGGGGAGGTTTTCGCGCGGAGAGTCGCGTCGCACTGACGGCATCCGCAACAAAGCGCTGTTCAGCGATCTTCACTTGCTCCAGCGCCTCGTGTATGGCGAATCCGAACCTTATGAACGCCAGAAGGAGCGTGCGGCCATGGCCGGACCGCCAGGCGTTCCCGCTGACGGCTGCCCAGCAAGTGAGGACGATCTCCTCGTTTATTTCATCAAGCACCTCGTGAGAATTACGACAAAGCGAAACGCCTTCTACGTCACACTTGGTGTCAGCCGCCTCCTACACAGCTACAGCACGGTTGAAACCATGGAACTTTACAACGCAGTGATTGGTGAGCCTGAGCGGGTGAAGGACGACTACTACTACCGCTCTCGCAAAGCCGTCTTGATGCATGAGATGTACGAGCGCTTTGGTCAGTTGATCCGAGCCTGTCGCCAACGGCGTGGCGAAGAGAGGTTCGAGAGTCAGCAGGGCACGAGCGAACAACGGTCGCTCGTCAGAGAGTGTCTCCGGCTGTTCACGCCCTGGGACACGCAGTGCCCCGTGCCCCGTGACTTCGATCCACTCAAATCAGTCATTGCCGCGTTGATTTCGAAGAACAGCGCCGAGGAAAACAGAGTCGAAGTTAACCGCATCCACGCCGTCCTGCACCCCGACTGTTTTGCGAGACTAGTCGCGGCCTTCGGCTACGGCCCGCCGGACGAGCGCATGGAGCTGCCGCGTTTTTTCTCAAACGAAACGAACGATCAATCGCCGCCGGGGCCGCGTAGCGCGCCGTCCGAGTTGAGCGCTGAAGAACTCGCTGAGATTAACGACATGATGACCGAGCAGGCGGGGCGCCGCCGCCGTTCGGCAACCAATGCCGTCATACGTGTGATGGTTGATGGCGTAGAGCGCGGGCGATTGAATCCCGCCGAACAGTCGAGCATTAGTTTTAGCACCGAAGAGGACGCGGAGATTATCGAAGTGACGACAACGGACCCGGGCGGCGATCTGCTGCTCGCGACGTACCTGCTCAACTCGTTTGCGAAAGAGGCGCACGACACCGTTGTCTCTTCAATCCGGTTGGAAGGCGGCCAGCAACTGTCGCTCAGTATCACGAGAAGGTCGATGGAAGCCAATGGCGGACCTGACATTCTGGTGCGGTTCAGTTATCAGGAAACGGACGCGCGCCGAGCCGCGCGTTTGTGGTGGCAACGGCTCATGCTGCGATTTAAGCCGGAGCAGGATCCGAATGCTCGCAGCTTGTGGGGCGGCGGAAGAATAGCGGCGCGACATATTCTCGCCGGCACGATTGTAGTGATATGTTTGGCGGGCGTTCTCGCTTATGTGGGACTAAGAGCACGTCGAACGGTTGGACCAGCGGGGATCAGCAGCGTGCAGACGACGCCTGTTCAAGACCCTTCCGTTCCGGATCGGGTAAACGAGAGACCGAACCAGGCCAACGCGAAACCGACGGAAGTAAGTCCAACACCGACTCAACCAGCTCAAGCAGCCCGGAACCAACAGGCGACTGTTGACAAAACTCCGCGGCGTGAAAGCTCAACGACTCCAAAGTCGGTCGCAGGCTCACCTGCAACAGCGGCACAGGTCACTAACGACGTTGCGGCCGATGATGTCACGCGCAGCGGCGCTGCGGTTCCCAATCTCACGCTCAAGGAAATAAAGAAAGTCTATATCGACATACTCAGTGAGGCCGCGTACGACGAGCTGCGCAAGAATTTCGTGGAGAGCTTCGGATCGAGCGGTGTCGTTACCGCAACCACCAACGCCGACGAAGCCGATGCGTCACTTAAAATCAGCGTTTCGCAAACGCGCGCTGGCGGGATCGACGCGACGGCACGATTAGTCAACGCGCGTGGAGCCGTGCTTTGGCCCAAGACAGGTCGAGGCATGCGACGTTACTCAGGCGAGACCAGCAAAGTGCTGTCGCAAATAGTCAATGACTTGCTTTCCGAGATCAGACTCGCCCGCGCACGTTAACAGTTTGCAAACGCCACAGGCGAACAGCGCTATTTCGGCTCGCCCTGAAGCACGAATCCCGCCCAGTAGTACGGCGCCTGCCAACGTCCCTCACGCCAGATCGCGATCTGTGCCGCTCTCAGCGCCGCGGCGGTCGGAGGTCGTTTTGGTCCCAACAATCCTCGATAAAAATCCGTCATTAACCGCGCCGTCGCCTGGTCCTGAACGTCCCACAAACTCACCAGCACACGCCTCGAACCCGCGTACATGAAGCCACGCGTCATGCCGTTAACGCCTTCACCCTTCACTTCCTTGCCAAGCCCGGTGCGGCAACCGCTTAACACGACCAACTCGGCGCCCAACTTCAGATTAAAAACTTCATGCGCGCGCAAGTAGCCATTCTGCGGTTTGCCCTGACGGTCTAACATCGAAAGCGCGATAGCCGAAAGCTCCGGGTGCAAGCTGTCGAGAAAACTGTGAGTCGCAAAATGGATGATGCGATATTTGATCAGGTCTTCACTCATCGCGGCCGCACGATTCGCTTCAAAGCCGAGCGCAGCCTTTCGCCCTGTTGCCGGCGCGAGCGCGAGGATCGCGTCGGCCTCCTGTCGCGTATAAGGCAATCGCAGTAACGCCGCGGTTTCGTCCGCAGACTTCACCGCGTCGTCAACATCCGCCACCGCAATCTCCGCCGGCGCTCCATGGTGCCCGCCCGTAATGTGGCTCGTGGCTCCACTGAGCCTTTCATCAGCCTTGTCGAACACAGGATCGGCGAACACAGCCACAACTTTCTCAGCCGGCGCGCGTCCCTTGAACTCACGTCTAAGCACCGCGAGCGTTGAAGCCGACGGAATACTCGTCACCTCATGCCGGACCATCAACGGCACAAACGCCGCATCTGCGCGCGGCCGTCGCGCATTCTGCGCATTCGACGCCTCGCCTGGAACCGCGAGCGCCGCGAACGGCAGATACTCTAACGCGCCGTCCGGTACGATCAGCAGGCGCTTTCGTCCCAACTGTGCGGCGACTGGTCCAAGCAACATCCGGCTCAAAGCGGCGGCCGCAATCGGATACTCAGCATCAGCTTTTCGCACGCGCTCGCGCTTCTCATCCACGGTTTCAAACTTCACGAACCGATTACGCGCGGTTAAGAGCTCATAACAACGACGGGCGGCCGCTTCGATCGTGACGCGCGACGGTAGCTCGTAACTTGAAAACGAAGTCGCTGTCACAGCCCAGAGGTAACTACGCTTTTCGCCGAGCGAGTATTCCAGCAGCAACGTCTCGTCGTCGGTGACTGCGGTTTGGATCTCCGCCAGACCGAGTGGCGCAGGCTGTGTCAACGCCGCGTAGCGTGGGCTATTGGCTTTCAACTCGGCCTCGATCGCCAGGAGTTGCGTCAACAGTTCCTCGATCTTGCGCCGCACCGCAGTCGCCGATTCCTCCTTATGCTGACCACCGAATATGCGCATCTGCCGGTCAGCTTCGGCGTTGAGCATCTGGTGCAAAGTGCGTTCGCGCGCAAGCAGACCGGGATCGACGCCCTCGCGTATGTCGGCGCTGGCTTCAGACAACATGTCGATCAGGCTTCGCGCACGCGCCTGTTCGTACGTCTTCAACGCAGCAACATCAAAACCCGCCGCCGGCTGGCGTCGATGAAGCCGCATCAGCACATCGATGTGCAGCTTGTATAAGTCCTGCACCGAGGCGAAGTAGGAGGCGCGCAGATCTCGGCTGGCGACCTTGGTCCGTAGTGTGTTGATGATGGCCAGCGCGGCTTCGCTCCGTTGACTCGCCCGAACCAGATCATCGAGTTCGGAATCAGCGCGGGCCATGCCGTAAAGGGCGGCGACTTCCCCGTTGCGATCGCCGACGGCACGCCAGATGGGCAGGGCCTTTTCGTAGTACTCCAATGCCTTGCGCGGTTCGCGCCACAAGTCGAAGGCTCTTCCATAATGGTTGAGAGTGATCGCCTCGCCCTGCCGGTCATTCGACGCGACTCTCAACTGTAGCGCGCGCTCGAAATAGTCGATCGCTTTGGTCCGATCTCGCGACGAGCTGTAAGCCGTTCCGGTATGCGTGAGCACCGCGGCCTCTGTCTTACGGTCGCCAATTTCCCGCACGAGCTTGAGCGCCTGGTCCAGGTGTCCGAGCGCCTTCTCGGGATCGTTCAGCAGGTTATAGACGTGGCCAGTGTTGGTGAGCGTCGCGGCCTCGAGTCCGCGATCGCCTGTCGCACGGGCCAGTGGGAGTACCTGTTGGAAATAGAGCAGGGCCTTGTGCCGTTCATTCAGCAGGTTATAAACCGTCCCCATGTTGTTGAGGAGCGCAGCTTCATTCCGGCGGTCACCCACGGCGCGCGTCAAGGGAAGCGCCTGCGCGAAATGGTCGAGCGCCTTTTGCGGCTCGCCGAATAACTTGTAAACGCCGCCGATCTGGATGAGGGCAACTGCCTCGGCGCTCTGATCTCCAACCGCATGCATCACGGCCAGCGCAAGCTGATAAAACTCCAGCGCCTTCAGTGGCTCGCCCAACGCGTAGTAAACCCTGCCGTTGAACGAAAGCGTGACGGCTTCCAGATGACGATCACCGATAGCGCGCCAGATCGGGAGTGCCTGGTGCAGAGGCTCGATTGCTTTTTGTGGCTCGGAAAGGAAGTGGTAGATCGTGCCGATGTTGGTGAGCGTCATCGCTTCACCACGCCGGTCGCCGGCCTCGCGCATCAGGCGCAACGCTTCGCCGTAACGCTCGATCGCCTTGCGCCGCGACTCGCGCGTACGTTCGAGTTGCAGCTGTGCGGCGGCGACGTAGGAACGCTCAGCCGCCACGCGTGTGTGATCTGCGCCGCTGGCAGTTCTCAGATCCTCAATCCGTATCTCGTATCGTCCGGCAGACGCATCTTTCGCGAGCGAGCGCACACTGAACACGTACGCGCCGCTGACTTCCGCCACCACCGAAATCACTTCCAGGCCGCGCGTGCCGCTCAGGTTGTTGTCAACTTCGAGGATGGGTTTTCCATCCGCGCCTGACAACGCCAGCACCACATCAATCCCCTTCTGCTCAAGGACGACGCGCGCGTACTGGCCGGCGTTTAGTTTTACTTGATAGGTGTGCTGTTCGCCGCCGCGCATTTCGCGCGCGACGGACTGTTCAGGAGTAAGGATCGCGCTCGCCTGTTCCTGTGCAGCGACGGAAAACGCGCCGCTCAGCAGCGAAAACAAGGCTACGGCGGCGCATCGCAGAGTCCATCCGAATGAACCAGACGATCGGTAAGACTGGATTACGGCGGTCATGGGACCCGAGATTCTATTACTGTGGTCGGGGGGTGTAAATCATCAACCCGCGGCTCCGGATCGAAGCCGCGGGTGATGCCGCTTGCTCAGGGCTTGTGGGAGGAGTCCGAATCGATCGAGGATTACTCCGCGAGTGCGGTTTTGATCACAGTCGCTTTGGTTCCTCTTGGACCAGGTCGATGGCGCGCCCAGCGCTCCTCTTCGGTGATCGGCACCGGGATGCAGAAGCCGCCAGTGCCGCAGGTCACCCACGGTGAGTTGACGGAACTCAGCGTCACCGGCGGGCATGAACTCGAGGCCGTCGCAGTTGAGAATGAACCGCCAACTCTGGTAGTCCCCTCAAAGTCATCGACGGTGGCCAGGCACGGCGCGGGTGCGACGGTCGGCGCAGGCGCCGGCTCAATCGCCTCGCTGTCGGACACGGTAGCGTCCGCCGCCGTCAGACCCGGGCCGCTGGGAGCGCCCGTGTCGAGCACTAGTGGTCCCGAACCGCCGCCGACGCGCGTGAACGTGAACTTCGGCCACACCTTCAGACTTGAGTCAAACGTACTGGAATTGATTGTCATTGACCCAGTCGAAGCCTTGTAAGCAGACAGGCCGACCGCGACATTCCACTGCTGCGAAGGAGCGCCGTTGCTGAAGGTCACGGTGATCGGGTTGATGCTCGCTAGAGAAAGCCCCGTCATCGTCAGAGATGTGCTGCCGCCCGGTCCGAAAACAGTCTGGTGTCGCTGGATGATCGTGTCGATCTCGCTTCCTGGCGCAAGGGGCACGCCAACGAGAGGCACGAGCCCGGAGAACGCGTTGGAACCTGACCCAAAGAAGTTCGCGGGTATGGGAGAGCCCCCGAAGTCATGAAAAGTTTCGCCATCGCCGGCAGTCTCGAATTCGTCGTTCCCTGCTGCGACTGGAAACGAGTTCGGCGCCGCCGTGCTCTTCGTCGTGACGAACAAGGCAGCGACCAACGCGATTCCCGCAAGGAACGCCATGCCGAGCATGACGGGTTTTGTGTAAAGTCTCCGCGTGATCTTTTTCATTAGATTCCTCCTCACGAAATACTTTTTGTCCGAACCTCAACGGAGTAGCGTGGGCTTGGGATCAACTATCCGTTGGACCATGCTTGCGTTCACCTCCGTGTCTTTCGGCGCCGGGAATTTGAGCACGCTTTCGACTTTCTTACTTGTTCAATCTTGCTGAAGATAACATTCCAAAATTGCCACGCCGGTTTCCGCCGCTGAAGCTCATACTGTTTTCTGCACTCCCAATACAGACGATCGGACAGGCGGCGTTGTCCCGACCTCAGCCGCCGACGGAAATTTCTCTCCGCTAATCGTCGAGCCCAGTCCTGACAACCTAAACACCTCGTGTAGGAGCGTGTGACTCCGAACGGTTGTGGTGTCGGTAAATGCGTCGCGGTTCATGTGCGGGTGGATGAAGATGCAGATACTTGGGACAGCAGGGGACAAAGTTTCTTTAATCGGGCAAGCGCGCCGGCGCTTCCTCGGTCTTTCACCGTCTGAAGCGAGCTTCGCCCGGCGCGGCTTTCTAACGGGCGAAGAGGACGCTCGCCTTCGTCTCGAGCAAATCGGTTTCACTTTTCTAAGTGGCTATCATACGGCGCTCGAGGAGACCGGGTTCGTTTCGCTCGCGCGCCGGCTTTCGACCGTTGAAGCAGACTTGCGCGGGTTCGCGTTCGAGGGCGCGGCCATGGGCTTGACGCTACTTGACTGTCTCACGCCCTGGCGCAAGGACCGCTGGCACACATTCACCGGGCGTTTCGCTGAACCTCACATTTACATGATGCACGTCGGATTGGGTTGGGCGCTCGCGCGTTTGCGGCACTCGGTCCCGGCGCACCTCGCGCGGCTCGATCCTCTGTTGGGCTGGCTCGCGGTCGATGGTTACGGCTTTCACGAAGGCTATTTCGGTTGGCCGCAATACGTCGAACGACAGACGATTCCCGATCGCCTGAACGGCTACGAGCAACGTGTGTTCGATCAGGGTCTTGGCCGCAGCATCTGGTTTGTGAAAGGCGCGAACATCGCGGCGGTCGCAAGTGCAATAAACGCTTTTCCCCTGGCACGACACGATGATCTGTGGAGCGGTGTGGGTTTGGCTTGCGCCTACGCGGGTGGTTGCGGGCGAACCGCCGTCGAGTTGTTGCGAGTCACCGCCGCCGGACACTTACCGGCGCTTGCTCAAGGTGTGGCCTTTGCCGCGAAGACGCGCCGGCGCGCCGGAAACCTCAACTCTCACACGGAAAGTGTCTGCCGGTTGATCTGCCAGCGGTCTGCCGAAGAGGTTGCCGCAATCACCGACGAGGCGTTGCAAGACCTGCGCGAAGAAGGCGCGTTGCCGGCATACGAAGTTTGGCGTCGCCGCATTCAAAACAAACTCGCACTGGGAGTGACAAGAACATGATCATCACGGAAGGCGCGTTCAGGCGCCAGGCTGCAAAGTTGACGGCGATCGTTCTCGTGTTCGTGGTCTACGGTTTCGCGCGGATGCCGAAAGCCTCGGAGGCAGAGTTAGCGGAGCTCGCCAAAGGTTTCAGTTTCCGCGCCGCGCCGCTGCCCGCGCTGAACGGCGAAACGGAAAAGACAATTCGCGAAGTCAATCCCTCGTTGCGCCGTGTTTCAGGTTGGATCTCAGCCGTGGGCGCAGCAGTCGCGCTGAATGATCTCGACGGTGACGGACTGCCGAACGACGCCTGTTACGTCGACACGAGAGTCGATAAGGTCATCGTCGCGCCGGTGCCGGGCACTCCAGCGCGCTATCAGCCGTTTACTCTCGATCCGATCAATCTTCGTTACGACGCCGCGACGATGGCTCCGATGGGTTGTCTGCCGGGAGACTTCAACGAAGATGGTCTTCAGGACGTGCTCGCTTATTACTGGGGTAGAACCCCGATTCTCTTTATCAAACGCGATCGCGCTGCCCTCAACGCCGGCAGCTACACGCAGAGCGAACTGGTTCCCGGCGCCGATCGCTGGTACACAAACGCCGCCACACTCGCAGACATCGACGGCGACAGCCATGCAGACTTAATCATCGGCAACTTCTTCGCGGACGGCGCACGCATTCTCGACGCCGGCGCCACGATCCCGGACGAGATGCAGGACTCGATGTCCAACGCGCAAAACGGTGGACGCAAACATCTCCTGCTATGGAAAGCGCCCGGCCGCTTCGAGGAAGTCCACGGCGTACTCGACGAACAAAGCGCGCAAGGTTGGGCCCTCGCAATCGGCGCGGGCGATCTCGATGGCGACTTACTTCCCGAAATCTATTTCGCCAACGACTTCGGTCCCGACCGCCTGCTGCACAACCGCTCGACACCCGGCCACCCGCGTTTTCAGTTATTGGAAGGACGGCGATCGTTTACGACGACGAAGTCGAAGGTGCTGGGCCAGGACTCATACAAAGGCATGGGCGTCGACTTCGGCGATCTGAACGGCGACGGTTGGCCCGACATCTACGTCAGCAACATCACGCAGGAATACGGGCTGGAAGAGAGTCACTTCGTCTTCCTCAGCACAGGTCGCGTCGAGCAAATGAAGCACGGCGTCGCGCCTTACGTCGATCGCAGCGAGTCGCTCGGCCTTTCGCGCAGCGGTTGGGGCTGGGAAACACGGCTGGGCGACTTCAACAACGATGGCGTGCTCGAGGCGTTGCAGGCGACGGGCTTCATGAAGGGC
>DASUOZ010000373.1:0-7219 GCA_036276375.1 Pyrinomonadaceae bacterium
TGGGAATGTAACTGGTCCATTCGCCGGCGTCCGTCGCTCCGTCGTAAGGCACGCTGCCGTCGCCCGACTTTCTGATCGGCACCACACCGGCCGCGTGATAACCGATGTGCCCGTCAACGTCCGCATAGACGATGTTCTGCGTGGGGGCTGTGAACGACTCCAGCGCGGTGTTGAACTCTTTCCAGTTGCGGGCGCGGTTCAACGAGTACTGGAGGTCCGCACGATTCAGCTTCGGATTGAGCGCGGTCCATTGCAGCGCGTAACGCTTGCCGTCGGCCTCGAAAATGATCGGACCATGACGGGTGACCGTCACTTCGTGGACCACCGTATCGAACTCAGCAGTAAACCCTTTGCGGACTTTGATCTGTTCCTCGCGAATGACGGCGTCCTGCCAGCCCTGCGGTGTTTGGTAACGTTTTGGGTTGGCGGGATCAAACTTCTCGACGTAGAGGTCCTGCACGTCGGGACCAACGTTGGTGAAACCCCAGGCGATGCGTTCGTTGTGGCCGATGATCACACCCGGCACGCCCGGTGAAGTGATACCGGCGACGCGCACGCCGGGCGCGCTCAGGTGGACCATGTGCCAGATCGAAGGCGCCGTCGGCCGCAGATGTGGATCATTCGCCAGCAACGGTTTACCCGTGACAGTGTGCCGGCCGCTGACGACCCAATTATTGCTGGCGGCGAGTCCGTCGGCGTAGAAACCGATGCGATCGAGTGCCGCCGCTGCGATGGCTTGATTGTGAGCCAATGCGGCTAATGCTTCGCGCGACAGCGGCGCCGGTTTGAGCCTGGCCGACGTGGTGGGCCGCGCTTGAGTGTCTTTGCCGACGACGAGCACGTCAATAGGCGACATCTCCGGCAAGAGTGCGTTTCGTTTTTCCGCCGGCAACGAAGAGAGGGCCTGGCGCATTATGTCGAGCCGCCACGTGTCCGAAAGCGCTTCGAAAAAGATCTTTGCGATGATGAACGAGTCGGCCGGAGTCCACGGGCGGAAACTGTATTGCAGGAGCTGAAACTCCGCCGGCAACGATTTCGCATCGAGCGACGCCGCGTAAGCATTCACGCCGCGCGCGTAAGCTTCGAGTATCGCCAACGATTTCGGCGACGCTTGCGCCACTTCCGCTTCGGCGGCCTGCGCAAAACCGTAGGTGCGGTGCAGCTTGTCCTGGTTCAACGCGACGTTGTTTGGTCCACCGCCTAAGACTTCCGCGAGCTCGCCACGCGCCGTGCGGCGAAACAGATCCATCTGCCACAAGCGATCCACGGCCGTCGCGTACCCCTGCGCGAAGTAGAGATCCTCATCGTTTTTAGCGTCGACGTAGGGAATCCCGCGCTCATCGCGCGTAATCGTCACCCGTTCCTTCAGGCCCTTGATCTGGACAGGCTGTGGCGATTGATTGTGCGCAGCAGAGGGAACGAGGAACGAAACGAAAACGAGAAGAAAGATTGTAAGTCGTCGCATGGCTGCGGATACTAGCACATTGCCACGCGACACTTAACCCGTTCACTGCTTGATTAGTGGCAACTCAATCCGTGAAAGCGCGCGCGCGTTTCGTTGCATGGAAATCGCCGGCGTGCCGTCCGCCGGAATACGGATGAACGTGTCTTTGTCGTGTCCGGCAATCGCCACGCGCAAGCGATGACCTTTCTTCACGAACACCGAGATCGGTTGCAGTGCGAATCTCAGCTCTGCAACTTCGCCCGGCTTCAACGGCAGCGCGTCTTTCTGCAAAAACGAATGATACGGAATCGGCAATTTTGTTGGAGACTCATCAGTCGAAACACGGCGGTGGAGCGCGCGGAGCTCGCCTTCGGTTAGGTAAGTGACTTTTCCGTTCTCGTCGATGTCTTCTAGGTAGACGAAGAATGCGCCGTCTGTGTGCGTCGATGTGATGAATAGACTCACGATTGGATGACCGGTAATCTCGACGTCAGCTTCGAGTGGGGCGGTGGTGTAAGTGAGGAGCTTTTTGTCTTCCTCGGCGCGATCGGGATAAACGACCTCGCCTCCGACTTGTGTGTGCCAACGGTTTTTTGCACCTGTCGTCGCGTCGAAATTGATCGTGTAGCGATCTTCAGCGGCCGTGGCCGTTGGGGCTTTGGCGCTCAACGCGTTGTTCTCGTTGAAATACCACGTAGTCATGGTGGTACCGGGGATGGGCCACTTGTCGGTAACCTTCCAACGTTCTTCACCTACCGTGAAATAGAACAGTTGCTTCTTTTTGTCTAAACCGGTGTCGACGCCCTTCAGGTAATGATCGAAGAAGCGGAGAAACTCAAATTGCAGCATCACGCGTTGCGAGGCGGCGGTTTGATAGGGGCTCGCGTTCTGCGAAGCGCCGTGGTTCCACGGGCCAATCACGGCGCGCTGGTAGTTCCTGAGTGTGAGAAAGGTCTTGAGGACAGCTTCGGCGGTGCACGCGTCGAACCAGCCGCCCCAGTTGTTTATGGCGACGTTCGATTTCTCGATCGCCGGGCTGTAACTGTGCAGACTGAGCTCATCGAGCGTGAAGTTAAACGTGCGGTCGTCGCGGAAAGTCGTACGCAGAGCGGCGGCGTAGACGTCGATGTTTTCGGCGCGACGTTTGGTGGCTTCCTGGTAGAGTTTCTGATCCGTGTCTTCGTCAACTAGTCTGACGCCGGGATTCGTATCGAGCTGGCGGTTACCTTCGTTCCACGTTTTTACCATCCAGTCAGTCAGCAGTCCGCCGGGATAAGGAGTCTCATTGAAGAGATCGAATTCGTAGTGGCGCGGGATCACGGCCTTCACGGCGGGATTCATCGTCGAGGCCAGCCAGAGCGCAGTGTTGCCGGTGTATGAATTGCCGAGAGCGCCGACTTTCCCATTGGACCACGGCTGCGCGACGATCCAGTTAACCACCTCACTGTAATCTTTCACTTCGTCCGGACTAAACGGCGCTTTCCAAATGCCGAAGGAGGCGCCGGTGCCACGCGCGTCCACAAAGACCACTGCGTAACCGTGTGCTGGTAGGAACGCACCTGGCTGCCCGTCTTGTCGCGCGCGCCAGTAACGCGTCATCGACATGATTGCGGGAATCTTTTGGTTGGCAGGAAGATCCTTGGGCAGCACTAACTGCACGGCGATCTTCACGCCGTCGCGCATGGTCAGGTAGAAAGAGCGTTGCGTGACTTCTTTGAACGGAGGCTGGACGTAGCCTTTGTAGCGCTGCGGGTCGCGGCCCGCGGGCATCGTTGAGAGCAGCAGGTTGACTTGGTCAGTGGTGGATTGCGCGGCGACTGCCGAGCACAAGAAGAGGACCAACGCTGCGACGAAGCTGATTCTTTTGGGCATATCGACCTGACGCTTGTTGATGGTATTCAGTCTAGTCACACCGCTGCCTTTGCTTCAACTCGCGGGTGAAATGGCAAACGTTTATTGACGATGGCGAAAGCGCGGCTTAGAATCGCGCCCATGAAATCGCTCGCCCGATTTTTCTTGCCGGTATTACTACTCTGCTTCGCGACGTCCGCGCGGGCGCAGCAGCGGCCGCTGCTCACGGAGGACGTCGATATTATTCCGCCGGGAACGATCCGAATCGAGGCGGGCATCGATTTCATGCAGGGCGCGAAGTACACCGTTTCCGGCATTCGCGGCGATCTGACACGCGTCGGCGTTATCGGCATCAACTTCGGCATGGGGCCGAATGTTGAATTTCAAATCGAAGGCGTCGCCCAGAATTATCTCAGTATCAACTCGCGCGGACCGTCGGCGATTCCCCTCGAGCTCGCACCCGGCGCAAACTCCACCAACGATACCGGCGATTTCACGATTTCCGCCAAGTTCAAACTGCGCAACGAAACACGCCGTGGTCCATCGCTCGGTTTTCGTTTCGGCGTGCAACTGCCAAACTCCAGCCAGGGAACCGGCATCGGGCTGAATCAAACCAACGCCTACGGCCAGATCCTCGTCGGGAAGAAGTTTGGACCGGACGGCCGCTTCAACACCTTCGGCAATCTCGGCGTCGCGATTCTGACCGCCCCGACACAACTGTTTTCGCAAAACGACGTCATCACTTACGGCGTCGCCGGAATCTTCCGGATCAACCGGCAGTTCAGCATCGCCGGTGAAGTCAACGGCCGCGCCAACACCCGCCCGGGTAGTGGCCCGCTCGGCACGGAGTCGCAAAGCGAGGCGCGTTTGGGAATGCAGATCAGAGCTTCAGGGCTGCGCTTTGATTTCGCGGGCATCAAGGGCCTCACCAGTTTCAGTCCAAACTCCGGGTTCACCGTCGGCGTGACCTATGACACACCCTCAGTTTTCGCCCCTGTAAAATAGTTCGTTCCCAGATAAACATTCCCGAATGACTGATTGGTTACTTTCGATTGCGCGTTGGTTGGAAGTAAACGTCATCGGACTACCGATCTACTTCGCCGCGCCCGCGATGATCATCATCGGCGCGCTCGACTCGTCGCTGCTGTCGCTGCCGGAAATCAACGACTACCTCGTCGTCGGTCGCTGTTTCAAAGATCCCACAGCTGCTTATTACTTTCCACTCTTCGCCGCCATCGGCACCGTGATCGGTTGCAACCTGCTCTACACGATCGTGCGGCGCGGTGGCCAGGCCGTGCTGCGGAAAAGGTTTCCTCTCGCGAGTATCAAACGCGTGGAACGCGCGTACGAGCGCTTCGGGTTTCTGGCGATCGGAATTCCAGCGATACTGCCGCCGCCGCTGCCGTTCAAGATCTTCGTGGCCACGGCCGGCGCGCTCGAATATCCGCGCTGGAAGTTTTTATTGACTGTGATGATCGCGCGCTCGTTTCGCTACTACGTCGAGGGAATTCTGGCGGTTTTTTATGGCCGCAGAGTGTTGCTCTTCCTGAAAGATAATGGACTCGTGATCGTGAGCGTTGTCGGTTCGCTGGCGTTGATCGGCCTGGTTATTTACATTTGGGTCCGACGGCGCAGAGGCCCGGCCGCGGAATACACTGATACCGAAGGAACTGTCGATTGAAATCATTCTTACATCCTGTTACGAAGGCGCTCGGCCGGCTTTCTGAATATTTGCTTGCTTACGGCGCGTTCGGCCTTTTTGTAGTCGCCCTACTCGATTCCACATTCGTACCGCTTCCCAGCAGCGCCGACGCGCTGATGATCGTTCTTTCCACGGCCCATCCGAGCTGGATGCTGCTGTACGCGTTCATGGCAACAGCCGGCTCAGCGGTCGGTTGCTGGATCCTATATTTGATTTCGCGCCGCGCGGGCTCGCGCGCTTTGAATCGTTTTTCCCAACGAAAACAACAGCGAGTTAAGTATCTGATCGAGCGCTACGATATGATCGCCGTGCTGGTCGCGACGCTTTTACCGCCGCCGTTTCCGTTCAAACTCTTCGTCGTCACGGCGGGTGTGTTTCGCTTCAGCCTGGTGCGCTTCATGCTGGCGATCGTTGCGGGTAGAGCGTTTCGGTTTCTGCTCGTCGGTTATTTCGCCGTCAGGTACGGCGCGGCAGCGAAGGACATTTTGGCGAAGTACTATCCGTGGATCGGCCTGGGACTGGTGGCGGCGATCCTGTTGTTTGTGATCTTGAAGCGGGTGTTGAAGCGCGATCAGGCGGACGCGGCGGAACAGTCGTTGGAGATCAGTTCGGGAAACTGAAAGTTGCGCGCGGCGGCCAGGTCTTTGACGCCGTGATTGTCTTCCAGCTTATCCAAAAGGACGAGGAAGATCTCGGCAGTCGCGAGCGCGTCGCCGCCGGCGCGATGGCGGCTGGCGATCGGAATCGAGAAATGACTGGCAATCGTGTCGAGGCGGTGATTAAGCAAGTTTGGTAGCACGCGCCGCGAGAGTTTCACCGTGCACAGGTGCGGATTCACCATGCGATGACCGGGATACACGCGCGAGATCTCGTGATTGAGAAAACTCGTATCGAACGGGGCGTTGTGCGCGATCAGCACCGAGTCGCTGATGAAATCGAGCCAGCGCGGCGCGACTTCAGCAAAAACGGGCGCGCGTCTCACCATCTCGTTGGAAATGCCCGTGAGCGCCGCGACGAAACGCGGAATCGGAATCTCGGGATTGACGAGCGACAGAAACTTGTCGACGATCTTTCCCCCGCGGATTTTGTAAGCGCCGAGTTCGATGAGCCGGTTGGGCGGCGTTTTCGCGCCGGTGGCTTCGACGTCAACGACTACGAATTCCAGGTCCCTGAGCAGGCGCGAATGGCTGTCGTCTGCCAGTAGTTCGACTGTGTTGTCGTTGATCTTGAAACGGCGATCGTTGCGGATGAGATCGGCGACGAGTAGTCCGGCGAGTTCATCGTCGATATGAGAAAGCTTGAAAACTGCGTCGACGATTTCGGAAGCGGGCGCGCTTCCGCCGGCATCGTTTAAGAGGTCGATTGTGTCCTGAACGAGGGTAGAGTCTGAAACTAGGTTTGGATAAGGCGGCATTCGGGCTCGGATTGTAGCATGCTTAACGACGTTTACGAGGTGCGAATTTGGAACCGGAAAAAGTAATCGATGAGTTCAGGCAGACGGGCGCGTTGTTGGAAGGTCATTTCCAACTCACGAGTGGATTGCACAGCACGGTCTACCTTCAGTGTGCGCGGGTGCTTCAGTTTCCTGAGAAGGCGGAGATGTTTGGACGAGCCATCGCTGAGAAGTTCGCGGATGCCGGGATTCAACTCGTCGCGTCGCCGGCGATTGGGGGGATCGTGATCGGTCATGAGGTCGCGCGTGCGTTGGGTGCGCGGTTTATCTGGAGCGAGCGCGAAGGCGGGGAGATGACGTTGCGGCGTGGGTTCACCGTTTCGCCGGGTGAGAAGACGTTGGTGGTGGAAGACGTGATCACGACCGGTGGATCGACGCGCGAGACGATCGAGGCGTTGCAGCAGGCGGGTGGTGATGTTGTTGCGGCGGCGTCGATCATTGATCGGTCGGGCGGGAGTGTGGAAGTGGGTGTGCCGCGCGTGGCGTTGGCGACGTTGAGAGTTTTGGCGGTGGAGCCGGAGAGCTGTGACGCGTGTCGCAGCGGAGAGGCAGTCAGTAAGCCGGGTAGTCGCAAGCGGACGGCATAGGGGCCGTAAATAAAAGGCAGATTGAAATGAACGCACTGGGAAAGAACGCAGAAGAAAGAACACAGACGAACTACCAGCCGAACGCAGATGAACTATAAGCTGCTTCTTCAGTACGACGGCACGCATTTTCACGGATGGCAGATTCAGGGTGAGTTGAGAACAGTGCAGGGTGAGTTAACACG
>DASUOZ010000374.1:0-3239 GCA_036276375.1 Pyrinomonadaceae bacterium
CCCAGCCGTCGCGGCAGTTCTCGAGTCCGTCGCGCGGGAAAACGGCGAGCTCCACCCGGCGCATGCGCCGAACGCGCACCGACGTGTCGGGGCCGCCCAGGGCGCGCTCGAGGAACTCCTCGTCTTCGACGGAGCTGACCGTCTGCTCCCAAGCGTTGATGTAGTAGAAGAAGTGGTAGTCGCGGTAGTGCGGCGAGTCGGGTGAAGCGGGAGAAAAATCCGAGGGCGAGGGCGACGGAGAAGGCGACGGTGACGGCGATGCCTCAGGCTGGGGTTCGCCCGTTTGGGCCAGGGGCTTTTCAACGTGAGTGAGAATCAGAACCACAAAAAAGCACAAAAGGCACAAACTGCTTCGCAGAATCACTTGTGCCTTTTGTGCTTCTTTGTGGCATTTACGATTGCCACGCCAGGAGGATCTCATCTGTTCTTCTTCGAGGCAGCTTCGCGTTTTTGTTCCTCGGCAAAACGCTTCTGATCCTTTTGCAGCCAACCTTCCAGATCTGCCGACGCTTTTTCAAGCTCGTCGCTGTTCAGCAGTCCACGGCGAAGCGCTTCGAAAAACGCGCGCGTGCGGATGTTGTAGGCGAGTTTTTCGTAAGCCTCCATGTCGGTGCCTTCGGCGACGCTGACGAAGAGTTTTTCATAAAGCGTTGCGAGCCGGCTTTCGACGCCGCGCAAACTCAGCGAACATTTGCGGGCGATGGCCCAGTTGGATAGTCCAAGTGCGAGATAGTAAAGGGCTTCTGCTTCAAACTCCGTCAGCAACGGCCGCTTGAAAGAGTCTTTGAACGCCGGGTCGATCATGTCGGCGCCGTCTTCGAGCACCGCCGCGACAAAACGTAGAAAACGCGACTCGGGATTGTTTTTGTGAATAAAGCCGTAGGCGGGCGGCGGATCGACTGACTTAACGATCTTGCGGATCTCGTTGATGTAGATCTCGTGAGGAAACTGTGTCCAGAAGATGATGCGCGCCGTGGGAAAGTCGCGCCAGATCGCGCGCGCGGCCTTGACGCCCGACAGCTTCGGCATCTGGATGTCTAGAATACAAACTTCGGGCTTCTCACCGAGCGCGAGCTTCACGGTTTCCTCGCCGTCCGCGGCTTCGAACACGGGCACGTGTGACGGAAATTCCTTCTCGAGTATCTCGCGCAGGTAGTGGCGCTGGGCCACGTTGTCTTCGGCTATCAGAATTGACATCGTAATGATTCTAACTACTTAAGGGCCTGATTTGAAGCAAACAGTCTCCCCAGTGTGTCCTGTCGGGTTGTGCCAGCTAGCGCGGTGAACGGCACGACGAACTCGGGTTGACCAAAAGAGTGTGGACCAACTTGATAGTCTTCGAACGAAAGCAGGACGCCATCGGGCACGATGTTCCAGTTCACGAAGTTTTCTACCTTCGGTTCGGTGCCGCCCTCGAGCCAACGTTCTCGCGGAATCTCGTAGTGGTCTCACGCGATTAAAATTGCCCGTCGATGTGTTTAGCGGCAACGTGGATCGCCACATCCGGTCGTCGTGCTATCATGCGCGGCCAACAAAGGAAAACTCAGGAAGGGACTCCATGACATCTCGAAACCCGCTTCATTCGGTGCTCGTCTGCCTGTTCGCCGCCTTTTCCGTTGTTTCACCCACGCTTGCCCAAACCGCCGACCGGCCTTCCGAGCCCCGTGATGAACGGCTGTGGCAACGCGCGCTCGCGATTCACCGGCGCGCCATCGTCGTCGACACGCACAACGACATCACGACGCCGATGACCAACAACAATTACGATCTCAGCGGCACACCACCCGCGCCCTATCGCACCAACATCGCGCGCATGAAGCAGGGCGGGTTAACAGCCGAGTTTTTCTCGCTTTACATCAGGCCGTGGTACGTCCAGAACGGCGGCTCGACCCGTCGCACTCTCGACATGATCGATGCGGTCTATCGCGCCGTCGAACGCAATCCACGCGATCTGATGATCGCCACTTCAGTTGCCGACATCCTGCGCGCCAAACGGCTCAACAAAATCGCGTGTCTGATGGGCATCGAAGGCGGGCACGCGATCGAAGACTCTTTGCCCACACTGCGCGAGTTTTACCGGCTCGGTGTTCGTTACATGACTTTGACGTGGAACAACACCAACAACTGGGCCGACGCGAATCGCCCGCCGCAGAGGCATGGCGGTTTGAATGACTTCGGCCGCGAAGTCGTAAGCGAGATGAATCGTTTGGGAATGCTCGTCGACGTCTCCCACGTTTCGGATGAAACGATGAGCGACGTGCTCGACGTGTCGAAGGCGCCGGTCATCGCCTCCCACTCGTCAGCCCGCGCGCTCAGCGATGTCTCACGAAACATTCCCGACGATCTGCTGCGACGCATCGCGAAGAACGGCGGCGTGGTCCACGTTAACTTCTACAGCGTGTTTGTGGACGCGAAGACGGTGAGACCGCAAAGCGAAGAACGCGATCGCCGGCTGAAGGCGCAACAGGATGCACTCGACGAGAAGTACAAGAACGATCCGGAGCGCTTGGCCGAAGAGAGCGACAAGCTTGAACAGGCGAATCCGTTGCCGCCGTTGCCGATTTCGAAGCTGATCGATCACATAGACCACATCGTCAAAGTCGCCGGTGTCGACCACGTCGGCATCGGGGCTGATTTCGACGGCGCGAACGACATGCCCGAAGGTGCGAAAGACGTGTCGCTGCTCCCCAACATCACTTACGAACTATTGAAACGCGGATACAACGAACGTGACATTCGCAAGATTCTTGGCGGAAACCTGTTGCGGGCGTTTGCGGAAGCGGAACGCGTCGCGCGCAGCACGAGTAAATCCATCAGCGGCGACGGCAGTACGCGACGGCTCAAATAAAAAAAGAGCACGGCATGTGTTGCCGTGCTCAAAGCAGAAAAGAAGAGAGTTCTGATTAGCGATTGCGGCCACCCTGGCCGGCGTCCTTGTTTCCGGAAGTTCCGAAGTCATCCTTGATGTGTTGCTGTTCGCCCTGCTGGCTCGCGCCGCGCTGGCCCTTCGAAAGGTCATCTTCCTGTTTGTCATGCCGTCCAGGCGTCTGCTGGCCGCCCTGACCATACTTGCCCTGGTCCTGCTGACCGGCGCCACCCATGTTTCTGTCGAGGTCGTCGTTTCTCATTCTGTCATCAGCCATCTTATCTACACCTCCCGTTGTGCGATGGTTAATTAATAGCCGCTATCGTGTAATTCAATATGCGTGCCAGTAGGAACGCGCGATTTCTCTCAACAA
>DASUOZ010000375.1:0-6195 GCA_036276375.1 Pyrinomonadaceae bacterium
GGGATAGGCCAAATAATGATGGAGGGTTACGTTTGTGATGTAGGTGCTGAGTGGGCCCGCGACGATAGTATAAAGAAACGGTGTCGCCACCCCTCCCACAATCGACAGCGCCAAGCGTTTCATACTCGCGATTATAGGCCCGGCCCACATCGCGATCGCAATTCTAGTATTCGTGCATCGGCTACTCACCTCACTGCGGCACACCAAGTCATTGCTGATCAGGTGCAATTCAGGCTGCCCCAAAAGCAGTGGAAGCAGTTCTGTGACGCGCTTGATGCCCCGCCAAAAACAATTCCCGCACTGCGAAAAGTCTTAACGAAGCCGGGGCTGTTTCATGCCCGCCGCTGAAAGCACGCCGCAAGGATCTATGTTGCAACTCGCGCGACTACAAAACGTTGACACGAGTCTCGGGGGTGGAGTAAGTTTAGGGCCCTTCGGAACAAGAAGATGAATTTCGCACAGTCCAAACAGACAGACTCCGCTGCTCACAAAGGCGGTCAGATGTGTGCTTGTTTGTGTTGTTGTAAGCCGTCAAATGAGCGGACTGGCGTGTATGTAACCTAAGACTAAGGCAATAATCAGCATTCACCAGGGCCGCTCTTTTGAGCGGCCTTTTTTGTTGCGCACAACCACGAAACCAGGAGGAAAACGATGAACGATACCGAAACCCTAGCCATCTACTACGAACATCCCGACTGGTTCCGCCCGCTCTTCGCCGAGCTCGATCGACGCGCTGTTCCATACACCGCGCTCGACGCGACTCGCCATTCCTACGACCCGAGCGAAACGGAAACCGCTTACACGGTCCTGTTCAACCGCATGAGCCCTTCGGCACACCTGCGCGGTCACGGACACGGAATTCTTTACACCCTTCAGTATCTCAACCATCTCGAGAGTTTGGGCACCCGAGTCATCAACGGCGAAAAGGCATTCGCCATCGAGATCTCCAAAGCCCGCCAACTCTCATTGCTCGAGTCACTAAACCTTCACTATCCACGAGCACGCGTCATCAACTCTCCGGCGCTCGCTGTCCACGCGGCAGCCGGACTGCGGTTTCCGATCGTCGTGAAAGCCAACATCGGCGGCAGCGGCGCCGGCATCGCTCGTTTTGATTCGCGTGAACAACTCAGCCGAGCCGTCGAGCAGAACAACCTCGATCTCGGTGTCGATCAAACAGCACTGGTCCAGGAGTTCATTCCTCCGCGAGACGGACACATCACGCGCGTCGAAACACTCGGCGGCAAATACCTGTACGCGATCAACGTTTTCACCACCGGCCACACTTTCAACCTCTGCCCGGCCGACATCTGCCAAACTACCGACGGCGTTGAACTAACACGCGCCGCCTGTCCGGTCGACGCACCGCGCTCGGGCCTGCGCGTGGAAGCGTTTGAACCACCACGCGAGGTCGTCAGGTCCGTCGAACGAATCGTGCAAGCAGCGCAGATCGACGTCGGCGGAGTCGAGTACATCGTCGACGATCGCGACGGCTCGTTGCTCTATTACGACATCAATGCACTGTCAAACTTTGTGGCTGACGCACCGCGCGTGATCGGCTTCGACCCACACGCGCGTCTGGTCGATTTTCTACAAGAGGAGGTTAGACGATGCGCTACGGTTACTGGCTCCCGGTTTTCGGCGGTTGGTTGAGAAACGTCGCAGACGAAGGAATGGAAGCGAGTTGGAACTACGTCAGCAATCTGGCGCGCCGCAGCGAACAGCTTGGTTACGACCTGACGCTGATTGCCGAACTCAATCTCAATGACATCAAGGGCGTTGAGGCTCCGTCGCTCGACGGATGGTCCACCGCCGCCGCACTCGCAGCGGTTACAAACACGCTGGAGTTGATGGTGGCGGTGCGACCTACTTTTCACCAGCCGGCGCTACTCGCCAAGCAGGCCGCAAACATCGATCACATCGCCGGCAGCGGCAGGCTTTCGTTGAACGTCGTGTCGTCGTGGTGGGCCGACGAAGCGCGTAAGTACGGCGTCGAGTTTGAACAACACGACGATCGTTACGCGCGCACGCGTGAGTGGCTGGAAATCGTGGAGCGACTCTGGCAGGAAGATCACTTTTCGTATTCCGGAAAGTACTACCGCGTGGACGATGCGGTGTTACAACCGAAGCCCACGACGCGGCCGCGGCCCACCATTTACGCGGGCGGTGAGTCACACGCGGCGAAGGAACTGATCTCGCGTTGGTGCGATGCCTACGTGATGCACGGCGACGAACCGTCACATGTTCGTGCGAAAGTGCGTGACATGTCGGAACGCAGGGAGCGACTGGGATTGCCGCCTATGAAGTTTGGCGTGGCGGCCTATGCAATCGTGCGCGACACGAAAGCGGAGGCGAAGCGTGAGCTCGAACGGATCACAAACGTGAAGCAGTTCGCCGCCGGTTACGAGAACTATCAGCAGTGGCTCGCGGGCACCAGACTCGAACAGAAGGTCTCGCTCGAGGATTACAGCGTTTCGAATCGTGGTCTTCGTTCCGGTCTGGTGGGCACACCGGATCAGGTAGCCGGCCGCGTCGCTGAGTTTGAAGACGCCGGAGTGGACCTGTTGCTATTGCAGTGCAGCCCGCAATTGGAAGAGATGGAGCGTTTCGCCGAAACAGTGATCGCGTCCGACCCGCGGCGCGCAGGATACCGTGCGGCGGGGACTAACGAGCCGAGCGTTACCGGTTCGCCGGCGCGCGTTTGAAGAGATTCGGACCACCCCAGACGCAGACGAGCAGTTGTAGTAATAAAAACGATAGACGTAAGGCCCACGCAACGATTAAATTCACAACGGCGATCGGTTACAAACGAGGTAACCTCCTCGGCTCAACCGTGCTACCCACATCCTGTTTATACACTTACTGAAATGAGAGAGCATCGAGTTCGCATAACCCGAGAACCGGCAGGCATAACAGCGCAGGTTAAGGCCCGCAGGCACGCCTTCCTGACGATCTTTCTCCCGATCTGGCTCACCCTCTGGACCATTGGCGGCATCGTAGCAATTACAACGGTAATCACTGGCACCGATCGCCAACCCTTCCTGCTGCTTTGGCTTGCCGGCTGGCTAATCGGTGAAACGATGGCCCTCGTCGTCTTCTTATGGACGACGTTTGGCGAAGAACTCATTTCCGTTCGCAACGGCATGTTCACGTATCAGCGCACGTATTCGGCATCGGCCCGAAGCGAGAGTGTCCCGTGCACGAGGTATTCAACGTGCGCGCTGCCGGATTCTTTGGACCACTGGATGGATTCAACTCCGCACTGGTCCAATACGGCATGACAGGGGGGACCGTCGCCGTCGACAACAAGCACGGGGAAGCGATTCGTTTCGGCATTGCCCTGAACGAGTATGAGGCGCAAAACCTCGCCGCCGCGCTGCAACCCTACTTCGCGAACACGGGCAGCGTCCCTGGCCAGGCACCCTTCGGCGGGCTTAACTCCTGACGCTCACAACATCTCGAGCGGTGTCTTTCGAGATGGTGGCGGGAATGACTGGTCTAACTTCGCCAGATCATCTGACGTGAGCTTGATGTCCAACGCCGCGCGGTTCTCGCGAATGTGTTCCGACCGGCTCGCTTTGGGAATAGCGATGATGTCAGCCTCGCGAAGCACCCACGCGAGGGCGATCTGTGCTGGAGTAGCGTTGTGTGCTGCCGCCACTGATTTCAGGTTACGGTCGTTCAATAGTCGCTTCTGTTCGTCCGGTCTATGCCCGACGGGCGAGTAGGCCATAATCGGAATGCGCTTCACTCGACTCCACGGAATCAACGCATACTCAATCCCGCGATGCTCGAGGTTGTACAACACCTGATTCGTCGCGACCTCATCACTTCCCGCCAGCGCGACCCACTGGTCCATGTCTGAAACGTCGAAGTTACTGACACCGTGTTCGAGGATCTTTCCCGCTTCTTTCAACTGCTGAAAGGCCGCGACGGTTTCCTTAAGCGCCACGCCGCCACGCCAGTGCAAGAGATAAAGGTCGATGTAGTCAGTCTTGAGTCGCCGCAGACTTCTCTCACACGCCTCTATCGCACCGCCCCGCGTCGCGTTATGCGGATACACTTTGCTCACGACAAACACTTCCTCACGGCGGCCGGCAATCGCTTCTGCCACCACTTCTTCCGCGCCGCCTTCGCCATACATCTCAGCCGTGTCGATGAGGTTCATGCCGAGATCCAAGCCGAACCGCAGTGCCTCCACTTCCAATTGAAATCGCGCAGCGATTTCACCCATTCGCCAGGTTCCCTGACCAAGCACGGGAATCGGCCGTCCCGACGGCAACAGCGTTGTCCTGACTTTCGGCGCGTAATTTAGCTGTGTCGCTTCCTTCATCTTTCACCTGCCTGATCGAAACGTGATTACGAGTGTGGCTGAAATGGAATACCGTGTGATGCGTGTGGTTGAAACTGCCGTTCCTCACTGGAGGTTTCGGCACGGTAGCCAACGGGATCGATGTCTTCCCTGGTATAGGCTAATAACGGCGCCATGTGCATGATGTAATCGTTCCATTGGCGCCGCAGGTTCACGTAAAACTCCGCTCCCGCTTGTTCATCCTCGACAGTTTGAATGCCCGCCTGTCGCAGGGTGCGCAACGCAGCGAAGTAGCGGCGTCGCCATAGTTCCCAGGTGTCGTCATCGGGCGCGTGCGGCAGACCACGTGTCCTGTCGTGTAGAAAAGTGTCGGCGACAGTTTCCAACAACAGCATGGCGCCATCCCAGAGTTGCTCGACGGCGCCTGAGTTCTTCAGCCACGCATACTCTTTGTCGCTGAGCGCACTCTTGATGAGCGTTGCGGTATCGAGTGATATGAGCGTGAATCGCGAGACGGCATAAAAGGGCTGGCGAAAACGAAAGAAGAAGAGTACGGGGTACAAATGGTGCGACTCTCTCGCTTGCGTCAGCTCCAGTGCCAGGGTCGAGAGATTCACGTAACCCACCTCAAACTTTCCTTCGGGACCAAAATGCGCGATCAGTTCAGCAGCGTCGCCTGTCTCCGCGGTGGCGAGATGAACATTCAGAGCCAATGTGTTTCTGCGGTTCAAAGCCGTGTAGACCTGCATCAGGTACGCGAGCGCCAGGAAAATGACCGACGTACCAACCAGCGAGTTGAAAAGAAAGAGCACGCGAAAGCTCGCCGTATGCGGGCTAAAGTCACGGGCGCCAACCAGCGAAATGCTGCTGCCTCCCACATACACTGCGGTGACGAAATCGCGAGCCGTATCCCCACTCGTCGCGCGCACTGAAGTACCCAGTGCGGGATGAATGATCAGCGCCGCGGCAACAGCAAGTCCCAAAGCCCAGACAAAAACAAGGACCACGAGAATGACTGGACCACAGAAGGAAATGATTGACTCACGAACTCGTGGAAACGGTTTGGAGAAGGTCTTCAAAACCCACCACACGGAACGAGCCACGCGGGGACTGAAAATACCTGAGCTGGCCCGTGCATAGAGGACCGTCAGGAACACATCGAGCAGTATGAGCAGTAGCAACAACCCTCCGAGTATCTGCTCAAACCAGTCCATCGCGTTCTATCCTTCGTGGCGGCGAAACGCTCGCCGATCAATCCGGCGGTTCGTTTTGATGAGAAGGGTCATGTGGGGACGGCTTGTCGCCCCCAAATTCTTCGCTCCAGGTTTTGTGGGGCCTAACGCCCAGGGTCCAGGACGGCGGGTCGCTTGCAGGGAAACTTGCCATGACGTTGTAGTCTATTTCTGCCTCACTCATAGCGTCACCGCCCAATCGTGGTTCCGCCTCTTCGTCGCGCGGATCGTCCGTTATCATGGTTGAACGCTAACAGGGTGCTGCCACGTAAACACGTCGAAAGTGTCATCGTTTCTTCTTGCACCAATCGCCGCCGTGACGTAAAACCTCACCAGTGGCAGAACTTTCCCCCGATGCTACGATTGCCCATTATCGCATCATCTCCAAAATCGGTGCGGGCGGTATGGGTGAAGTCTATCGGGCCCAGGACACGGAACTGGGCCGTCCCGTCGCGTTGAAATTCCTGCCCGGCGATGTTGCTGCTCATCAAAGTCGACTAAAACGTTTCGTTCAGGAAGCCAAGGCCGCCTCGGCCCTCAACCATCCAAACATTCTCACGGTCTATGAAATCGGCCGCACGGATGACACTACGTACATCGCCACTGAGTTTGTAGATGGATTAACACTGCGACAACACCTTCACCATTCACTGA
>DASUOZ010000376.1:0-2634 GCA_036276375.1 Pyrinomonadaceae bacterium
ACTTCGGTATCGGCGATGGAAACACCAACGACGCACCCTATCTCGATTCAATCAGACGCGCCATTGTCACTGTGGCAACCAGCCACTACGACGGCATCGGCATTAGATTCTTTACCAGCCGCAGCCGCGCCGCCGCGCGAGGCCTGATGGTCGAGATACGCGATGTGGTGGCCGCGTTGGACGGCAGCGGCGCCGGCGTTATTCCGGGCGGCGCTTCCCTTCAGGAAACGGGCGACAAGTTCCTGGTGAAATCAAACATTTTTGGCTGGACAGAAGAAACGTTCATTGCCCAAACCAACGGAGACAAGTTCGAGATTCAAGTCGGTCCGGACGGCCTGTTGAACCGCAATGCAGATCAGACTTCTGACGACTCGATAGTGCTGAATGAAGTCTTCGGCCCGCTGGGCGTTGCGCGCGACTCGATGCACGAGCCGTTCTTCACTCCGGCGCAGACGCCGAAACCAGTTAGACCACGAACAGTGACCAACGGCAAAGTCGACGGGCAGGTCACCACGATTGATGTCAACAACACCACCGCTACCGTGGGTGATGCGGGCGTAATCACCGTGACCAGCACCAACCCGACGCTCGTTCCCACCCAGCGCGCGACGGAAATCACCCGGGCTTTGAATGCGCTCGCGACCTCCACCGGAATCTTTGTGGCTCATGAATTGGGCCATGGCTTGGGACTCATCGCGAAAACCGATGCGGCGGAGGCCTCGATCGAGGTTACCGGTGAAGGAACGTTCCTATCGCCGCTGGCAGGGACCGACGAGTCACACAGCGCCAGTGCATTGGGCCAACTGATGGACAGAGGCCAGGACATCCGGTGGCGAAGGATCTTCACGCCCGGTACACGCTTGCCGCTGGGCGGCAGCAACCAACGCTACTTAACCGATTGTTTTCCGGCTGCGCCGTAACAGTTATGGGAATTCTTGAGTCATTACCATCGGAAGATCAGCTTACGTCGATCCTTGAGCCAGTGCTCGGTAACGGCGATCAGGGAACGGGCGTCGCAGGCGTGCTGCGACTCCTGGAACAACTCGACACGAAGAACCTCACGGCGTCGCTGACCGGCCAGTTGGACCAGACACTCTCGTCGAATCTCACGATTGATGGAAACAGCGTTACCGGTGGAACGTTGAGTCAGTTTCAGCAGGCGGTCGGAGCGATTCCGGATCCGAAGACGCTGCTCAAACCGCTGACAGACACGTTTGACAAGATCAAGAGCCTTTCGACCGATGGTCTTTCGACAGAGTTGCTGAGTGGCGTTGATGGTTTGCAGAACATCGGTTCGCTTGTGCCGCCCGACAGCCGCGATCTCATCGCGGGTGTGGCCGACCGCGTCGCCGGTATCAAACGCGAATTTATTTCCGGCGACTTCGGCCAGCTCAGTCAGTGGAGTGAGAGCGTCAAGAAACTGTACGACGAACTGAAACCGTTGCTGAGCGGAGGAAACGGCACGCTTGAAGATCGTCTGCTCGCGTTTCTGCGCGACAAGATCACGGAGCTCGTCGGGTTGGTCCTGCCCAGCGTCAATCCCGGAATCGACATCACCGGAGCTTTGACTTCAGCGATCTCCTCGGATCGTCTCGCGGCACTCAACAGCGTCAAAGCAGAACTGATCAGTTGGATGAACGCGGCGAAAGCGGAATTTGACGCCGGCCAGTTCTCAAACACCGCGGCGTTCGATAAAGCGCAGGCTGCCTTTCAACAACTCGTCGAAATCGTCACAACGATGACCAGCGGTCCGCGGCGCGTGCTCGATCAGGCGAGCGCGACTGTGGACGGCATCGCGAGTTTGATGAAGGCACAGTTTGACGACTTTGCGCAGATTGAGATCGTCGATCTGGGAAACATCAAAGACAAATTCTCGCAGGCGATCAAGAAAGTCGAGGACGCGGTAAAGGGTCTCGATCTCGGTGCGGTGAAAGAGAAAGTCGAAGACGTCTTCGCGAAAATCAACGACGTCATCGCGAAGTTTGACTTGAGCCAGTTGACGAAAAACCTCGGCGATCTGCAAGGCGAGCTGAAGTCGATTCTCGATTCACTCGACAGCGCACTGCTCGGCGCGATCGCTTCGATTCGCGCGGCCTTCAACAAGATCAAAGACGCGCTCAAGTCCGTCGCCTCATCGCTGGGCACTTACGACGCGGACGGTGTTTTTCACTTCACCGTTGAAGACGAGATCGCATCGTTTCTCAACAACGTCAAGCAAACACTGCAAGAGACGATTCAGCCGCTGATCGAAGACTTCAAGACCACCATTCGCGGCACCTTGGAGCAAGTGCACGAAGGGCTCGTCACTGTCAAAAGCGAGATCGAAAAAGTCAAGACGCAACTCCAGGAGATGCTGCAGGGCGTCAACGAACAGATTCAGAGTCTCGACGTTCCGGGCACTCTCGAAAGCGCGCGGCAAACGCTCGATCAGATGCTCACCGAGCTGGGCGACTTCGACTTCGAACCCGTGGTCGTGCCAGTGATCACGCAGATCGAGGAGATCGGCGGCGAGTTAAAAAAGATCGACGTCTCTTCGCTCAACGACTTCACGAAGGGTGCTTTGAAAGTTTCGGTTTCGGTCGTGGCGGAAGTGGATTTCGAAGGCCAGGTCACGGCCGCGCTGATGCAGGAGTT
>DASUOZ010000377.1:0-2522 GCA_036276375.1 Pyrinomonadaceae bacterium
GAGTTGCAAGGCTCGCCGGCTCCCGGATACACATCCGGCCAGGCACTGGCGGCGCTCGAAGAAGTCTTCGCACAAACGATGCCGAAGGAGATGGGTTTCTCGTATTCCTCGCTTTCTTATCAGGAGAAGATCGCTCCGCCGCCGGCGCCGACGTTCATTCTGGCGATCGTCTGCGTTTTCCTCCTGCTCGCTGCGATGTATGAAAGCTGGCGTCTGCCATGGGCGGTGCTTTTGGGATCGCCGCTGGTGGCTTTGGGCGCGCTGTTCGGCGTGTGGCTGTTTGGTTACGACAACAACGTCTACGTGCAGATCGGACTGGTGATGCTGATCGGCCTCGCCGCGAAGAACGCGATCCTGATCGTGGAGTTTGCGAAGGCCAAAAACGAGGAGGGGTTATCGCTCGAAGATGCGGCGCTAACGTCGGCTCGCTTGCGTTTTCGTCCGATTCTGATGACGGCTTTTGCCTTTATCCTCGGTGTAGTTCCCCTGATGAAGGCCAGTGGCGCCGGCGCCGGAGCACAGAATGTGATGGGCGTTGGTGTGTTCTTCGGCATGCTCGTCGCCACTGCCTTAGGGGTCTTTATCATCCCCGGGAACTTCACGTTCATTGAAGGACTCGGTCGCCGCAAAAAAGTTGCCAAACCGGCTCCTGCTCCGTCGGCCGTGCCCGCCACTGCGGAAGCTGGAGGTGACCACTGATGAAACGCTTACTCGTGGCCGTCGTGCTTTCGTGCCTGGTGGTCCAAACCGGCGCGTTCGCGCAATCAAGTCAACGACCGGCGGTGCAGACTCCGAGCGTCTTTCGTGCAGACCCTGCGTCGCAACCCGGTAAGCAGGTGCTCGCTGATTTGAAGTGGTTCGATCTGTTCCAGGATCAAAAACTCCAGGATCTGATTCGCGACGCACTCACAAACAACTACGACTTGCGCCAGGCGATCGCCAACATCAATGCCGCGCGCGCCACTCTCGGGATCACGCGTTCGGAACAGTTTCCCACGATCACTGCCACCGGCGACGTGATCAATCAGCGCCAATCGCGCAGCAGCTCTTTCGATCTGCCCGAACCGATAAAACGCGATCGATCTTTCGGCAGCGTGCTGCTCAACCTGCTGACCTTTGAGATCGATATTTGGGGCCGGTTGCGCAAACAAACAGCGGCCGCACGGGCCGATCTGTTGGCCTCTGAAGAGGCGCACCGGTTCATCGTCACCACGGTCATCAGCGACGTCGCGACTGCGTATTTCAGTTTGCGTGAATTCGACTTCGAGCTGGACATTTCGCGACGCACGCTTGTCTCCCGCGAGGAGTCTTTACGGCTCATCCAACTGCGACAACAGCGCGGCGTCTCCACAATGCTCGAAGTGCGCCAGGCGGAGGAACTGGTCTACGACGCGCGCGAAGTGATACCCGCGCTCGAACAGTCGATCCAGCAAACCGAGAATTTTCTGAGTTATCTCACCGGGAGGAATCCGTCCGCAATCGAACGAGGACTCAGCTTGACTGAGCATCAAATGCCGCCAACGGTTCCTGCCGGTTTACCGTCTGACCTGCTCGAACGCCGTCCGGACATACGGGCAGCCGAGAACACCCTGGAGGCTGCCAACCTCCGCATCGACGTAGCGAAGAAGGAGTTTTTTCCGCGCATCTCGTTAACTTCCTTTCTGGGTTACGAGAGTGGACAACTGACGAGTCTCTTCAGTGGCAGCCGAAACATCTGGACGCTTGCGGGATCAGTTACCCAACCGATCTTCACGGGTGGTCGTTTGAAGTCAAACGTGCGTTTCACTCAGGCGCAACGTGATTTCTTCCTCGTCGATTATCAGAAAACAGTTCAGGCCGCGTTCCGGGAAGTGTCTGATTCGTTAATTGCGTATCAGAAGGTTCGCGAGGTTCGCACGCACCGCGCGCTGCTCGTCGAGACGTTGCGCGATCGTTCACGGCTTTCCTACTTACGTTACACCGGAGGCGTCGCGACATTGCTGGATGCCCTCGATGCGGATCGTGAACTGTTCGAGGCTGAACGAAGTCTGGCCCAGGCCCGTCGCGACGAACTGCTCTCAGTCGTGCAACTGTACCGGGCACTCGGCGGTGGTTGGCAGTAATGCGCGAAAGCTTGATCCCTGATGGCGCGAGAAAGCACAAAAAGCGAAGACGACTTCCTGAGGTCCAGAGCATTTGAGCGAGCTTCACTCAAAAGCGAATCGTATCGAATCGTCGCGTTGCTCTGCGTGCTCGGCGCGCTGCTGGTCTTTGTAATCATTCGCGGAGTGGCGACGGAAAACTACCTGCTGTTTGCGGGTCAGGCCGCCGTGCTGGCTCTCGTCGTGGCGCATGAGATCGTGATGTTGCGGGCGGTGAGGAGCGCGATTCGCGACGAGACTAACGTGTTACCGGAACTGTGGGTTTTCAATATCCTGATCGAGAGCCAACTGCCCACGGTGGCGCTGCTTGTACTGTTACTGGCCGGCTGGATGACGCCTTCCCAGGTACTGGTGGCTCCGGCGATCGCGGTTTACTTCCTG
>DASUOZ010000378.1:0-3602 GCA_036276375.1 Pyrinomonadaceae bacterium
TGGTCACAGCGGCAAGTTGAAACAGATCGGCATTGAAGGCAGTACACACGAAATAGCAGCGCGGCTGAGTCGCGACTCATGGACGTAGAAAAAATTTCTCATTATCGGATTCTTGAAAAACTCGGCGCCGGCGGGATGGGCGAAGTCTATCTCGCCGAGGACATCAAGCTCGGACGCAAGGTCGCGATCAAGATTCTGAGCGAGGAGTACACGACCAACCGGGATCGCTTGCAACGCTTCGAGCAGGAAGCGTCAGCCGCTTCGAACCTGAATCATCCAAACATTCTCACGATCCACGAAGTCGGCACTGATAACGGGCGTCACTACATCGCAACTGAGTACATCGACGGGTTGACGCTGCGGCGCAAAGCTCTCGCGTCGCACCTGGAGATTCCGGAGATACTCGACATCGCGATTCAGGTCGCGAGCGCGCTCGAGGAAGCACACGCCGCAGGGATCGTTCATCGCGACATCAAGCCGGACAACATCATGGTGCGCCGCAACGGCTATGTGAAGGTGTTGGATTTCGGCCTGGCGAAGTTGACTGAGACTATCGATCGCAGTACGACGGACGCGGAAGCCTCGACGCGCGTGTACGTGCAAACCGACGCCGGCGTGGTGATGGGAACGTCGCACTACATGTCGCCGGAACAAGCGCGCGGCAAACCGGTCGACGCGCGTAGCGATATCTGGAGTCTCGGCGTGGTGATTTACGAGCTTGTCGCCGGACGCACGCCGTTCGAAGGCGAAACGTCGACTGACGTCATCGTCGGCATCACGCAAAAAGAACCGGCGCCACTAGCGCGCTTCGCTCCGCATGCGCCCGCCGAGCTCGAATGGATCGTGATGAAGGCGTTGCGCAAGGATCGCGACGAGCGTTACCAGACGATCAAGGAACTGTTAACCGATCTGCGCCGGCTCAAACAGCGGCTCGAGTTTGAAACCGAGTTGGAGCGGTCGGTCCCCGGAAGTTACAGCACGGTTAAGAGCGGCGACGTGACTGCGCCGACGACTCCGGAACGCGCCCAGCCTACCAGGACCGTGTCGCACGTCTCGAGCGCGGAGTACATCGCGACGGAGCTCAAGCGTCACAAAGTTGGCGCCGCGATCCTCGCGGTGTTGTTGCTGGCCGGAGCCGCCGCGGGTTTGTACTTCTACTTCAATCGGACGAAGCCGTTGACCGACAAAGACACCGTGCTGCTCGCCGATTTCGTCAATACCACGGGCGAACCCGTTTTTGACGGCACACTCAAGCAGGCGCTGGCGGTCCATTTCGGCCAGACGCCGTTTCTGAACCTGTTTCCCGAAGAGCGCGTCCGCGAAACGCTGCGCTTCATGGGCCGTTCGCCTGACGAAAGAATCACGCGCGACATCGGCCGTGAAATTTGTGAGCGGCAGGGACTGCGCGCGTTGCTGACCGGATCGATTGCGAGTCTCGGCAGCCATTACAACATCACTCTCGAAGCTGTGAATCCGCGTTCGGGAGTGGCGTTTGCGAGCGAGCAAATCGAAGCGGAGAGTAAAGAGAAGGTGCTTTCCGCGCTCAGCACCGCGGCGTGGAACCTGCGCAAAAAACTCGGCGAGTCGCTCAGCTCGATGAAGAAGTACGACGTGAGTATCGAGCAGGCGACGACGCCTTCACTCGAAGCGCTGAAGGCGTACGCAATGGCCAACGACGAGCGCTCTCAAGGCAAGCATCTTGAGGCCCTCGCCTTTTATAAACGCGCGGTCGAGCTCGACCCGAACTTTGCCATGGCCTGGGCGCGCATCGGTGTTCATTACGGCAACCAGGGACAGCCGGAAGCGGCTCGAGAGTACGTGCAAAAAGCCTGGGATCTGCGCGACCGTGTCAGTGAACGTGAACGGCTCTATATCAGCGAAAAATATTACGCTTACATCACCGGCGAGCTCGATAAGACAATCGAAACGCTGCAAACCTGGGCCAGGCTCTACCCGAACGATTTCATACCCCACAACAATCTCTCGCTTAACTACAAGCTGATCGGCCGCTACGAAGAGGCGATGAAAGAAGGTTTGGAGGCGGTCAGGTTAAGTCCAAACAACCTGAGTGCGCGCGATAACCTCACAGCCAGCTTTGTCGGACTGGGCCGCATGGACGAAGCCGAGCAGATGGCGCGCGATTCGGAGAAAATCAACCCCAACACCTACGGCACGCAGTTGCCCAAATACTTCTTTGCGTTCAGGCGACGCGATCAAGCCGGGATGGATCGCGTACTCGAATGGGCCAAGGGCCGGCCGGAAGAAGCCGAGTTCACTGCCGGTGCTGCTTTTACGGCAATGTACTTCGGCAAGTGGAAGGAGGCGGAAGAGCTACAGAGACGTGCCGTCGAGATGTTCAGAGCGCAGGGGCGAAAAGAGAATTCCGCGCAGGGACTGATGGCTTTGGCGGGAAACCTCGTCTATCTCGAAAAGTGTTCGGACGCTAAAGACAACGCGAAGGCGGCGCTCGCTGCATTTCGCGGCCAGGCGAGTATGGCGGGTGCGGCGCAGGTGTTTGCCGCCTGCGGTGATGAAAGCCAGGCGCAGTCGTTGCTCGATGAACTGCTCAAGCTCTATCCCAAAAACACGGTGGTGACTTCGATCGTAGTGCCGATGGTGCGCGCGGAACTGGAGACGGCCCGGGGTAACTACGATCGCGCGCTTGAGCTGTTGGAATCGTGCCGTGCTTACGACTTCGGGCAACTGACCGGTGTTTCAAATCCTTATAGCCGCGCAAACCTGTATCTCAAGCTGCGCCGCGGCGGTGAAGCCGCCGACGAGTTTAAGCGCATCATCGACAAGCCATACATTGACGTCTCGTCACCCGCGCACGCGCTGTCACTCCTGGGCCTGGGCCGGGCCCTCGCGCTGAACGGCGACACAGCGGGCGCGCGCAAGTCGTATCAGGATTTCTTTGCGTTGTGGAAAGACGCCGATCCCGACCTTCCGCCGGTGGTGCAAGCGAAGAGAGAGTACGAACAACTGAAATGAGTTCTGAGTTCAAGCTTTAGCTTGTCGTTCGTTAGACAGCCTGAAGGCTGAACTCAGAACAAAGTCTGTGGTATATTGCGGTGCCTAACACCCTCCAGAAGGACCTAATCTAATGTCGGGACATTCCAAATGGCATAGTATCAAGCACAAGAAAGGCGCGCTCGACGCCAAGCGCGGCAAGTTATTCACGAAGTTTATTAAAGAGATCACGGTCGCGGCGCGCTCGGGCGGCGGCGATCCGGAAGGCAACGCGCGCCTGCGCAAAGCAATCGCCGACGCCAAGGCCGGCAACATGCCGAACGACACGATCGACCGCGCGATACGTCGTGGCACCGGTGAAGAAGAAGGCGTTAACTACGAAGAGATAACTTATGAGGGTTATGGTCCGGGTGGCGTGGCGTTGATGATTCAGTCGATGACGGATAATCGCAACCGCACCGTCGCGGAGATTCGCCACATCTTTTCCAAGAACGGTGGGAACCTCGGTGAGAGTGGATCGGTCGGTTGGATGTTTGAGAAGAAGGGTTACATCGTGGTCGAGAAGGCGGGGAAGTCGGAAGAAGAGCTCTTCGATCTCGCGATTGAAGCAGGCGCGGACGATCTGCGTGACG
>DASUOZ010000379.1:0-4950 GCA_036276375.1 Pyrinomonadaceae bacterium
CCCGTCTTTTCCGCGAGGGTTTCCAGATACTTGTCCGCCGTCGAGTAAGCCATATCCAACATCCGGCCGATCGAGTCGTCGCTGGACCGGCGCGACGTTCCAGTCGTGGTTGTGGTGCTTCCGGGAGCAGGCTGCGAGCCGGGCACAGTCGGAACACGCTCGTCCGGCGTGCGCTGCGGCGGATCCGGAAAGGGCTCAGTCGGATTTGGTTCCGGTTGGCGCCGACGCTCCTCCTCACGTCGCCGGCGCATGATCTCTTCAGCGGTCGGCAGACCAAATGGGCCTGTCCTGGGTTTACTTCCCGACGTCGGTACGCCTTCGCCGCCCGGAAAAGTGGGCGCCGTCGTCCCACTCGGCGGTGGCTGGCGAATCACGCTGATCGTCGGCAACGTCTCACCAGCTTGTTCGCGAGCGATTCGTTCGGTGGTGGCGCGCGTGTCGTAACGAATCGGATAGACGATCACGCCTTCTTCATCCAGCCAGCGCACGGTGCTATTGAATGTTGCTTTGTCGCTGTGCCAGTCCATTCCGTCCGTGAAGATCACGATCGCTTTGCGGCCCTGGATGCGTCGAATCGTATTCAACGCGAGCTCGATCGCGTCGTAAACCTTTGTTCCCTCACCCGGTTTCGTTCCATAGATTGCGGCCTGCACCGTTTCCCGGTTGTTCGTGAACTCGTTCAAATCCCGCACCTTGTCATCAAACGAGATTACTTTCACGCGATCCGCCGGTTGCAACTGTTGGACAAACGCAAACGCCGCCTGCTGGATCAATCGCAACTTGTCTTTCGTGCTCGAGCTCGTATCCAGCATCAGGACCACATGAAACGGCAGCGTTACCTTGCCGAAAAACGCGATCTGCTGCGCTACGCCGTCTTCACTGAGCGAAAACTCCTCCTGTCGCAAATCGCCCACGTAAACGCCGTTGGAATCCGTCGCCACCACCGGCACCGTAACTAAGTTCGTGTCGATCTTGATGGTTTCAACGTCCTGAGGAGGATCCTGAGCAAAAGACAAAGGCAGAGCCAGACCAAGAAGCAGAATTACGCAAAGTAGGCGGCGGCAGGCAGGCATTTGTGTCCTTAGTTGTTCCGGCTTAGCATAACGTTTGCCCTCGACTGTGACTAGTCATAAAATCCAGTCCTGTACTAGTTCCCCGATGCGATCCCTGTTACTCGCAGCTTTGGCGGCGTATCTGATTGCCGCGATCCACTCCATCCTGGCGTTCATTGGTAAACGCCGGTCGGTGCAGCGGACCGCGGAATGGTCGACCGTTGTCGGATTTATCCTCCACACGGTGGCCCTGGGAGCCGATTGGTTCTTCGACGGGCACTATCCATTGTTCTCGTTGCGCGAAGCGCTTTCGTTTCTGGCCTGGGCGCTGGTGCCAGTCTACGCCGCGGTGCTGTATCGCTATCACGCGCAGGCAGTCGGCGCTTTCACGATGCCGTTGATCTCGGTGCTGACGTTCATCTCACTGCTGATCACGCCTGGGCCCAGCGACGCGCCGGCCTCGTTCTCAGCCACGCGGCTCTTTCCGATTCACACCACACTCGTGATCTTTGCCTACGCGGCGTTCTTCATCGTGTTCATGGCGAGCGTGATGTACCTGCTTCAGGAACGTGAACTGAAGCTAAAAACCTTCGGCGCCATCTTTCATCGACTGCCGGCGCTCACAACCATCAACGAGATCGCCACGAACGCCGCGGTGGTCGGATTGACCCTGTTGACACTCGGCATTGCCACCGGCATGTTCTGGTCCTGGAATCGTTACGGGCGCATGTGGCACAACGATCCGAAAGAGATTTTCGCGGTCCTGACGTGGTTGCTCTATCTCGTTCTCATCATCTATCGCTCGACCGCGAGCTGGCGCGGCCGCAGAGCGGCGTGGCTGGGCGTAGTTGGTTTTGCACTGGTCCTCTGTACCCTGTTTGGTACGCGTTATCTTGGTGGGTATCACGTGTTTGGTTAATTAAATGTCGATCATTCTTATCGGAGTCAACCACAAGACCGCTCCCGTGGAAGTACGCGACCGGCTCGCCTTCAACGATGAAGCGTGCGCGGACGGACTGCGCCGGCTCGTCGACGGCGAAGTGGTGCGCGAAGGATTGATCGTTTCGACCTGTAACCGCGTCGAGATCCTCAGCGCCACGACTCCCGAGCAAATGGAAAGCAGCGCCGGACGCCTGGCGGAATTTCTCGACGGCGCGGGCCAACTGCCGGCCGGCTTCCTGAACGGCTATCTCTACCGTCACACCGACGAAGACGCGGTGCGCCACCTGTTTCGCGTGGCGTCTTCGCTCGATTCGATGGTCGTCGGCGAACCGCAGGTGCTGGGCCAGGTGCGGCGCGCGTATTCAGTCGCCGTTGAAGCGGGAACTGCCGGACGGGTTCTGAACCGGCTGGTACACCACACGTTTCGCGTGGCGAAGCGCGTCAGAAACGAAACGGGTATTGCCGCGAACGCCGTTTCGATCAGTTACATGGCCGTCGAGCTCGGCAAGAAGATCTTTGATTCACTGAAGGGCTGTACTGTGTTGCTGGTCGGTGCGGGCGAGATGGCCGAGCTTTCGGCGCGGCACCTCGTGAACGCGGGCGCGTCGCGTGTGTTGATTGTGAACCGAACCGAGGAAACAGCGCGTCAGATCGCCGATGAGTTTGGCGCCGTGACGGTGCCGTTCGATCGTTTAGACCAAGCGCTTGCGGATGCAGACGTGGTGATCTGTTCGACCGGAGCACCGGCGTACGTTTTGACTGAGGCGCAAACGCGGAGCGCGTTGGCGCGAAAGCGTAACCGTCCGACCTGCATGATCGACATCAGCGTACCGCGCAACATCGATCCGGCAGTCGGTAACGTTCCCAACGTCTTTTTGTTTGACATCGATGACCTGGAATCCGTGATTACGTCAAACATCCGCGAGCGCGAGCGTGAGGCTGAACGAGCCGAGCTGATCGTGCAGTCGGAGGTGATGCAGTTTCAACAAACCCTGCGGCTGATGGACATTGGTCCAACGATCGGCGCGATGCGCGACAAGTTTCAGGAAGTGGCGCGGGCGGAAATGGCGCGCCAGCGCAAGCGGCTCGGCGTGCTGACGGCAGAGCAGGAGATAGCCATTGAGGCGTTATTGCTGTCGACGGTCAACAAGATCTCACATCCCATCATCCATCAAATGCGCCGGTTCTACGAAAGCACTGAAATCGACGCGGTACCACCGGACAACGACAGTTTCGAGATTGAAGAGTAATGCGGGTATGACTCCTCGTTTGATCATCGGCTCGCGCGGTTCGCGTCTCGCGCTCTGGCAAGCCGAACATGCCAAAGCTCGCTTGCTTGAGTTAAATCCGGGTCTGGAGATCCAAATCGAGGTAATCAAGACCACGGGCGACGTAAAACCAGATCCCCTGTCTGTTATCGGCGGCAAGGGCGTGTTCACCAAAGAGCTGGAAGACGCGCTTTTGTCCAAACGAATCGATATCGCGGTTCACTCGCTTAAAGATCTTCCCACCATACTTCCCGAACAGCTCTCGATCAGCGCGATTTGCGAGCGTGAAGATCCGCGCGACGCGCTCGTATCACCGGCAGACCGCCGCATTTCGTCGTTGCGTGACTTGGCTGCTGGCTCTGTGGTGGGAACGTCGAGCCAGAGACGCTTGGCCCAACTGAAAGCATTGCGTGATGACTTAGTTGTTAAAGACCTTCGGGGGAACGTCGATACGCGCGTGCGGAAGTTGGATGAACGCCAGTACGACGCTTTGATTCTGGCGTCAGCGGGTCTGATCCGACTGGGGTTGCAAAACCGGATCAGCGCGCCCATTGCGACTGGCGAGATTTTGCCGGCGGTTGGACAAGGCGCGATCGCGATCGAGACACGAGCTGATGATGAAGTCGCGATTGAGGCGACTGCAAAACTCAACCACCGTGAGACTGAAGTTGCGTGTCGAGCTGAACGGGCGTTTCTGCGAAGTCTCGGTGGAGGGTGTCAATATCCGATCGCCGCGCACGCGGTTATCGAAGGTCAAAGACTTCAGCTCGAGGGCCTGGTTGCGAATCCGGACGGTTCGCAGATCCTTCGGGACACACTCTCGGGAGCGTCAGACGACGGGGATTTGATTGGCGCCGCCCTGGCTGCGCGCTTAATTGAACAAGGAGCGGATTCGCTGCTGGCACTGAGATAGTATGACTAAGTCGCTCGCGGGACGAACGGTCGTTGTAACGCGTGCCGCTTCGCAGGCGGGTGAGTTTGTAGTGGAACTCGAACAGTACGGCGCGCGCGTAATTATTTGTCCCACCATCGAGATTACCGAGCCTGAAACTTACGAACACCTCGACGAAGCGATCGATCATCTCTACGGTTACGACTGGCTCATCTTCACGAGCGCGAATGCCATCGAGTTTTTTCTTCGCCGTCTACACGCACGCGGCGTGAACGTCGCAGAGCTCGACGACATAAAAGTCTGCGCGATCGGCCAGTCATCAGCCGACAAACTGCGCGATGCTCACGTCCACGTCGATGTCGTTCCGGCGCAGTCGCAAGCCGAGGGCGTGTTTGCGGCGTTGAGTGAATTTGTCGGCGGCAATGAACAACTGCGCGGTCTCAACGTTTTGCTTCCGCGCGCAGCGGTAGCACGCGATTACCTGCCCAAAGCGCTCGAAGAGGCCGGCGCGCGCGTCGATGTCGTAACTGCATATCGCACGGTCGTCCCCGAAAACCTCGATCGCGGACGGCTGAGCGCGATGCTGGCCGGCGGCGCTGATTGCATCGCCTTCACGAGCTCATCCACTGTCAAAAACCTCGCGCTCCTTTTCGACACGCACGACCTGAGCAAAATTCTGGCGGGCGTCACGATCGCCTGCATTGGCGACGTCACTGCTGCAACGGCCGCCGAATACGGTCTGCACGTCGAGATTCAACCGGCCCAGTCCACCGTCAAAGACCTCGCGCGAGCAATC
>DASUOZ010000380.1:0-16087 GCA_036276375.1 Pyrinomonadaceae bacterium
CTCGTTGGGGTTGGTGCATCGCTGCTTCGAGTTCCGCATCGGATGGCAACCCGAACGACAAATTGTTTGACGCGAGCACCGTGGAAACGAGCCGGTAGATCGCGGCTTCTGTCTGGCTGGCGAGGAGATCCATCTCGGCGAGCTCGGCCCGCACGCTGTCGGCCTCTGCTTCCAGCTCCCGCAGCCGCGCAGCCAGATGCATCCGCGCCGCACGCGACTGGCGCAGGCTCTGTTCAAGACGTGACAGCAGGTGCTCGTTTGGCCTATCCATCGCGGCAAATTCTAGAGGCGTTTGGGGTTTTAGACAACAGAATTGTGCGTGCCGGAGTACAGAATTGTGTCTAGCGGTCGCGGTTCAGGACGTAGGATGGGAGCTCGCGCAGGGAGTCGCAGTATTCGGAATCGGGCAGGTTTTCGAGGGCGGCGCGGGCGTTTTCGGCATATTCGTCGGCACGAGCACGGGCGCGCTCCAGGGCGTCCGTGCGGCGCAGCGCCGCGAACAGCTCTTGCTGAGAGACAGTGTCGTAGTTGCCGTCGCGCAGCACCTGCTGAACCATTTCGAGGGTCGAAGGCTCCGCTTCGCGAAGATAGATCAACGGCAACGTCACCTTACCGCCCGACAAATCGGCGCCGGCTGCTTTGCCCAACGCGGCTTCAGTCGAAGTGAAATCCAACAGGTCGTCGATCAACTGAAACGCCGTGCCGAGATTCAATCCGTAATCTCGCAACGCCGTTTGTTGCTGTTCCGTAGCGCCGCCGAGAATCGAACCGATCTCACAACTCGCACTGAAGAGATAAGCCGTCTTGCGTTTCAGCACGTCGAGATAGTGCGCTTCGGAAACGTCCGCATGGCCCAACAACGTCAATTGCAGGATCTCGCCTTCCGTCATCTTGCGCGTAACGCTCGTGAGAATGTCGAGTATCGGCAACGAACGCTCAGCCAGACTCGTTTCAAACGCCGACATGTAAAGCCAGTCTCCCATCAACACCGCCGTCTCGTTACCGTAAAGCGCGTTGACAGTGGGACGGTTCCGGCGTGTGTCGGCTTTGTCGATGATGTCGTCGTGAACGAGCGTGGCGGTGTGCAGAAACTCCATTACGGTCGCCATGCGGACGGAGTTATAACGACTGCCTTCACCACCGACTGCGTAGTTGGCGAGAATCGTCAGCGCCGGACGCACACGCTTGCCGCCCGACTTCCTTAGGTAGTCGCCGAGTTAAGCAATCACCTGCACGTTTGAACGCGCCTGACGCTCGAATTCGATCTCGACCTGTTGGAGCTCGTTCGCGATCAGACTGAAGACCCGGCGCGCGGAGATCCGAGCTTCTTCGTCGAGCGTCAGTGTGTTGCCTGAAAGCGTCATGAGTGGCGGCTCAGTTTGAACGATAATTCGTGAACTGCATGTGAATGCCGAAGTCTTTGTCTTTAAGCTTCGTGATGACGTCCTGTAGCGTATCTCGATCGCGACCGGAGACGCGCACCACGTCGCCCTGGATCGACGCCTGGACCTTCGCCTTCGTGTCTTTGATGAACTTTACGACTTCCTTCGCTTTTTCCTGGGGAATCCCCTCCTGAATCTGCGCGCGCTGCCGGACGGTGCCGCCCGCTGCCGGTTCGATCTTTCCGTAGCTGAACGCCTTCAACGGTACGCCACGGCGCACGAGTTTCTGCTGGAGAATGTCATTCATGTTGCGCAGCTTCGTTTCGTCTTCGGCACTGAGCACGAGTTCATTCTTTTCGAGCACGACGTTGGCGTTGCTGCCTTTGAAGTCGAAGCGCTGGCGTACTTCTTTAAGAGTCTGATTGAGTGCGTTTACGATCTCCGCGGAATCAACTTGCGAGACGATGTCGAAGGAGTTCTGCTGTGCCATTGGCGGTTCTTCAGTGCCCACGCGTCACTGTGATTGGCTGGCAGCATAACACCAAACGCCCGCATGTGAAAGTTATCTCTAACTGCTGTTTCCTCAATCAATGCTTTAGTTTGCCAAGCACTCGGCAGTCTAAAGGCGCTCGCCTCACGGCTTCCAACCGTCAGGAGCTTCCGGCCAAACTTTATCGGGACTGACAGGCTTCGCCTGATCTGGTCCAAGCCGCTCTTCCTTGATCTCCGCGACGATGAAGTTTTCGGGCGCGACCGGCGCACCCGCGAGACGTCGCAATAGCGCGAGCTGCCCGGCGTGTGTCATTGCGTCCGAAAACGGTCCCTGAAGCAGACGCTCTTCAGTCATCCCCTCCAGCAGCGAATCCCCGTTTCTGAGATGTTGGGCCAGGAGGCCGAGCATCTCATGAAACCGTTCGACCTCTTCGGCAAACGACGCGAGCGGTTCCGGCCAGTAGTGTCCGCCGACGAAAAAGGTGCGCGCATAGCCAAGCACACTGCTCATGTGACGAACCAACTCCGCGGGCGTGCGCACGCCGTCACTGACGCGAAACGATCCGAAATTCTCCGGCGCTTCACGCAAAGCTTTCTGCGTGCGGTAAGCAAGCGCAGCCAGGAAATGGTTTAGTAACCTTCTTCGGTCTTCCATCCGTGTTGTCCGGGCCCTAATCAAACTCTCGACGCGGCGGCGGCTGTTCCGCGCCAACTCTTCCGGCCTCAATCTCCGCAACGTAATAGTTCTCGCCTTTGACTGGTCCACCAGCCATCCGACGCAGCATCGCAATCTGGCCGACGTGCGTCAAGGCGTCGGCAACCGGACCTTGAAACAACTTCTCTTCCGGTGCACCCAGCTCGTCGTCAGAAGCGAGGTACGAGTCAAACGCCGCGAGCGCCGCGAAAAAACGTGTTGTCTCCTGGTCCCACGGCAACGGCGTCGAGTTACGCCACGTCTGTTGTCCTTTCGCAATCGACAGCGCCCAATCGAGAAGGTCGCCGATGTGAGCGAGTATCTGATCCGGCGTGCGGGTGCTGTCGTTCGCGCGAAACTGCGGAAAACCCTCCGGCACGTTCGCGATCGCTTTGCCGCCGCGATACGCCAGGGTCGCGACCGTGTGTCTCAACAGCGCGCGTTTGTTCGGGTCGCTCATTTCAGTTCTTTCCTCATCGGCACAAACTCAACTTTTACGTCGGGAGTCAGTTGAAGATCGTAAGTGCCTTGTTCCGTGTAACCGCATGCTTTGTAGAATTTTATTCCGGGAAGCGTAGACAGCAACTCCATCGCGCGAAATCCATGCGCGGCGGCTTCGCTTTCGCAGCGCGCCAGAATCGCCTGCGCGATTCCCTTCCGCGCGTGATCCGGGTGGATGAAAAAGGCGCGGATTCTGGCCGGATCAATTGCCGGGTCGATATAGGTCCGGTCGCGCGACGCGAACTGATCGCCACCAAATAACGTTCGCCGCCGGCTCCAGCCGCCGCACCCGACCAACTCACCTTCACTCTCTGCGACGAAGTACGTCCCGTCTTCGATAAGATCAGTGTCAACACCGAAAACAGTCGCAATCGCAGTTTCAATCTGAGCGTCATTGTAATGCTCACGGCTCAGACCGCGGGCTGACTCGGCGATTAATTGCTGAATCTTAGCGCGATCTTCGATCGCGGCGTACCGAATGTTCATGGGCGTATGTTCAGTGGATTAGTCGCTCAACAAGTTCTTTGGCAGCGTTGGGATGGCCCATCTTGCGTGAATTGGCCTGCATGGCGGCAAACCGGGCCGGATCAGCCAACAACCGGTCAAGTTTATACGCGAGCGTCGGCAAGTTGTTAGACCGGATCCCCACGCCGGCTTCGAGCAGATGATCCGAGTTGCGCTCCTCCTGACCCGGAATCGGATTGACGATCACAAACACCAATCCTTTCGCGAGCGCTTCGGACGTGGTCAGGCCGCCGGGCTTACCCACGACAATATCCGACGCAGTCATCAGTTCATCCATTTCGTTTGTGTAGCCAAACGGTTTCACGCTGACGGCCGCATCTTCTTTGAGACGCGCTGCCTGGCGCGACAAACGGTGCTTCAACTCCTCGTTGCGACCGCAGATCGCCACGATTTGGGCGCGATGCTTTAACGGCATCATGGCTGCAATCAGCGCATCGACCGAACCGACGCCGAAGCCGCCGGCCGAAAGCAGTATCGTCGTGCGATCGGGCGCGAGTCCGTGCTTCGCCCGCATCTCCTGCTTGTCTTTGACTCGCGCGAAAACGGGGTCGATCGGAATACCGCTGACAGTGATCTTGTCCGGCGGAATACCGAGCGCTTCCAGGTACACGCGCGCTTCGTCAATCGCGACGAAGTAGCGCTCGTAGTGATGGACCAGCCACATGGCGTGAACGTCGAAGTCCGTCACGACGATCACCTGCCGGCTCGACAAACGTTCCTTCGCTTTGAGCCACGAGACGATCTCCGCTGGAAGAAAGTGCGTGCAGACGATCAGGTCCGGATGATATTCACGAAGTAGTTTTACGAGCGGACGAGTGTTTAGTTTGTCGAGTGCCAGACGCCGGCGTTCGTTCTTCCACGGCTTGTCGAGCTTGTCGTAAAACCAGCCAGGCACTTCCGGCATTTTGTTTACGAGATCGATGTAGGCCTTTGAGTACAGATGGCGGAAGACTTTGTTGGTGTAGTTGAGAATGTCTAGATGTTGAACTTCCCGACGCTCACCGGTAGCGTCTCCGATTTCTACAAAGGCCTTCTCAATTGCCTGGGCGGCGCGGACGTGCCCCGCGCCGGCTGAGGCGGAGAGTAGCAGGACTTTTTTGACCATCGCCGGTTACGGCCTCTTGGGCGCAGCAGGCGCCGTCGCCGCCGGATGCGTGCGGTTGTATTCGGCGATGAATTCCTTTGTTACGTCAAGACTATTGGCGGCATACACCACCGGCACGCGGTTGACGTCGATCAGCAGCGAGATGCCTCTTTGCTGCGCGTAAGTACTCAGCGCGTTGCCAATGTCTTTTTGCAGCGGATCGAGCACTGCGAACGACTCTTTCTCGTAGCTCGTGCGGGCGTCTTCAGCTTTGCGCTTGATCTGAAGGTCAAGTTGATCGGCGGCCTCCGCTTGTTGCGCGGTGATCTTGGCGTCCTGGATCGCCTGTTTCTTCTGGAGATCGGAACGCATGGTGTTCAGGCGTTCGCGCATGCCGCGGAGTTCGGTGCGCAACGGTTGAAACTTCGCCTCGAGCTGGCGCATGGCGGCCATCACGCGCGCGATGCCGTTCTTTTCATCCGTGAACGTGGATGAATCGATCACCGCGATGTTGGGCGCACCCGCGACTGGTCTGGTTTGCGGCGCCGTGCCCGCGGGTACAGCCGGTCGCGTCTGCGTGTGTGCCAGGATGGCGAATGCCGCGAAAGCGGCTGCGGCAATGCTAATACGAAATACTTTCATTACATCTGCTCCTTAATGACGTTTGCTTACTGCCTGTTGGCGAGTCGGGGATGCACTATTCCAGCGAGAAATTTCCCTTCTTGTCAATCCTCAACACATAAACCGGCACTTGCGCGGCGGTCGTATTAAACCAGTTTCCCAAACTCGGTCCAAATATCTTGCTCTGCCCTGCCGGCTGTGATAGCGTGCAGGTCGGTTTTCGATCCACACCGGCTGACAAGCCTATCCCCGAGGTGACACTCGTCTTTTTTCCGAACTTCTGAATTGGGAGACCCCAGATGAAATTACGAGTAAAACTAGCGTTGCTAGTTACAGCAGCTCTCATAATCACTGCGCTGGTCGCGATTCCTCGCATCATCCAGGCGAACCGCGTGCAGGCGGCAGCCGCAAGCGCTGAGCCGGCAGCCAACCCCGCGCAGGGTCGAAAACAGGAGATTATGAGCGGCATCTCGATTCGCAATGACACGTCGCTGCCGTTGCGGGAGATGAAACAGAAGCCGATAGACGGTGGTCCACGACGGGAAGCGAACCAGAATCCCAAGATCCCCCACTTCCACAAAGACACGCCGGATCGCGTGGTCCAAAAGTCCCTCGAGACTCCGGCCTCGACTGCAAACATGCCGGTCACCGAGCAAAACTTCGACGGCATTCCGTTTCCCGGAGTGTCCTGCAACTGCGCGCCGCCGGATACAAATGGCGAAGTCGGTGCGACGCAGTACATGCAGATCGTTAACAAAGGTTTCCAGGTATTCGACAAGGTCACGGGCCAGTCGTTGCTCGGACCCTCAAACATCGCCACGGTGTGGACCGATTTCGGCGGCGTTTGTGAGTTCAACGGCCGTGGCGATCCGGTCGTGCTTTACGATCAACTCGCCGACCGCTGGGTGATCTCGCAGTTCGCGGGCGCCTCGATCCCCACGAACGAGTGCGTCGCCGTTTCCGCCACGAGCGACGCCACCGGTGCTTACCATCGTTACGACTTCAATCTCGGTACCAACTTCTTCGACTATCCGCATTTGAGCGTGTGGCCCGACGGTTATTACATGAGCATGAACGTTTTCAACTCGATCGGTACATCCTATCTCGGACCACAGCCCTTTGCTTTCGATCGCGAAAAGATGCTCGCGGGTTTGCCGGCCAGCTTCGTAACGCCCGGCATTACCAATGGACCGCTGGAAGAGACTTATTTGCCGGCGGATCTTGACGGCGACGCTCTGCCGCCACCGGGCGCGCCCGCGACGTTCATCGAATGGCCCGGCGGTGGCACGTATCGCATCTTTCATTTCCACGCAGACTTCGCGACTCCGGCAAATTCAAGCTTTACGCTCTTCGCCAGTCCCGCCGCCGCGGGATTTACGCAGCTCTGTCCGCTCACACGATCATGTGTGCCGCAAGCGGCAACAACGTCGCGACTCGACGCTATCGCCGATCGCCTGATGTTCCGGCTCACGTATCGCAACTTCGGGACGCACGAATCTGTCGTCGGCAACTACACGGTGAGCTCGGGCGGCGTTGCCGGTATTCGCTGGTTTGAATTGCGCAACGTTACAGCCGGTCCGGTAACAATCGCGCAGGAAAGCACTTATCAACCCGATACGACGTGGCGCTGGATGGGAAGCGCGGCAATGGATCGCGACGGCAATCTCGCGATCGGATATAGCGCCTCGAGCGCGTCGATCTTCCCGCAACTGCGTTATGCCGGAAGGCTGGCGACGGATCCGCCGAACGTTTTGGCCCAGGCTGAGTCGACGCTCTTTGCGGGCACCGGCAGTCAGACCGGAACAAACAGCCGCTGGGGTGATTACAGCTCATTGACGATCGATCCGGTTGACGATTGCACGTTCTGGTTTACGAGTGAGTATTACGCGACTACCGGCAGCTTCAACTGGCGCACGCGCATCGGATCGTTCAAGTTCCCGACGTGTGGCGGCGCTACGCCGACACCGACGCCGACACCTGACGTAAGCCCAACCCCGAGTCCAACTCCGAGTCCAACTCCGAGTCCAACGCCCAGTCCGACACCGTCTCCAACGCCAACGCCAACACCGACGCCAGTGCCAAACGCGCCGACGAACTTGTCGGCGATCGCAGTATCATCGAATCAGATCAACCTGGCGTGGTCGGATAATTCGAACAACGAGGACGGGTTCCGCATCGAGCGCTGCACGAACAACAATTGCTCAAACTTTGTGCAGATCGCGCAGGTGGGACCAAACGTCAACACGTTCTCGAATACGGGCCTGGCAGGAAACAAGACCTATCGCTATCGCGTTCGCGCGTTCAACGCGTCGGGTAACTCAGCATACTCGAACATCGTTACGCGTAAGACGCCGAAGTAGCATCTGAGTAGCACTGAGGTGGCCCGCCGCAGTTGAACCCACGCGCCACCTCAGAGCAGTTTTATTGAACCGTAAAAGTAATGTCGTCGCTGCTCTCAGACAGTTTCCTGTCCGCTGAGTTATAAGCCTCAACCTTCCAACGATAGCCACCCTTCTCCAGCGGCTTGGTAGCTTTGAACGAAGTTCCATCGACACGTTGACTGACGTAGCGCGACTCGCTCATGTGATTGTCGGGCGTGAGAGTTAGTTTGTAGTAGGTGGCATCCGGATAGGCGTCCCACGTGAACTCGACGTCCTGACCGCCAATCGAAGATCCGGCTTTCGGATTCGTGAGTTTGAGATCCGCTTTGAACAGGTGTGTGGGATTGACGAACAACGTCTTGTCCGCTTCGACGTTGTACTTGGTGGCGCTGATGCCGGCGAGACCGGTCGTGGCGAAGACGTAACTATCGGTATCGAAGATGCGCACCGTCAGACCCTCGTATTCTTTTGGTGGCACGTTTGTGATCACGAAGTCGCCGTCTTTGTCGGTTTTCGCGGTGTAAATCTTGCCGCCGCACCCGCTCAAAAAGCGGCTGAACGTTTCGCACAGTCGCACATCAATGTTCTCGGCCGGTTTTCCGTTGTACAAGACCTTGCCCTGCACGTTGCCGGTGCCCGGCGCCGGTTTGACTTTCTCTATCTGTTCTTCTTTATTCGCGGCGTTGATGTTCGAACCAGCCTCACGTTTTGCACACCCAGCGAAAGCCAGAACCGCGACAGTTACCAAAACCAAAAGTGTTTTCATTCTGATTGTCCTCTCACCCCAAACACTCGATCGAAAAACGCAGCCGTCGCCGCATTTACCTTCACCATATTCGCGTGCAAAAAGAAGTGGTGCGTGTCGTCGGGAACGACGAGCTCCTCAAACGGCACACCCGCTTTTTCCAAACGCCTGACCAGATCCGTTGTTTGACTAAACCGAACGTTCCGATCGTCGTCACCGTGGATCAATAACACCGGCGACTTCCACGTGCTGATCGACGACACTGGAGACGATTGCCAGGCCACGTCGAGCGCACGCTGGGCGTCAGGTATCTTTTCATAACGATTCTCGAGCAACGGTGCCGCACGTTCCGCGGTCCAGTTGTGCACGCCATGAATGTCCACGCCCGCCGCGAAGAGTTTCGAATCACGAGCCAGCGCGAGCGCCGTTAAGAAACCTCCGTAAGAGCCGCCATAGATCCCGATCCGCTTTCCATCAACCTGCGGCAGTCGTTGCAGGTATTCAGCGCCGGCCTTCACGTCCTGATACTCGGAAGCGCCCTGCGCGCCCGCATTCGGTGGGCGATGAAAATCGTGACCGTAGCCAATCCCGAGGCGGAAGTTGACTGACAACACGACGTAGCCGCGGCTCGCCAGGTACTGGTTCAAAGCGTAGGCGTTCGTGTAGTAGTCAGAATAGTGCCAGCCAAGTAGCATCTGCCGCGGTGGTCCACCGTGCACGTAAATAATCGCGGGCTTCTTCGCTGCGCCACCCGCTGCTTCAAATAGCTGCCCGTGAACATTGAGACCATCGGGCGCTTTGTAAACAACCATCCGCGGCGTTACTAACTGCGTCGCCGGAAAGTCTCTGGGAATGCGGTCTTCAGCAAGCAACTGCGATTCACCACCGTCGCTCGGCATTACCGCCGGCAACGGCGGGCGTTCCGCCGTCGCGCTGATATAGACCACGTGTTTGCCGTCGCCGGTGGTATACGGCGTCCATTCGAGTCCCTTCCCCGCCGTCATTATTACTGGGTCGGCTTTATCAACCGGAACCTTCATGATGTGCCGGCGATCGATGTCCTCGGCATCGTTCCCGGCATTTCCGGCAAACAACATGTACTTGCGATCGGCGCTGATCGAGATGTACTCCGCCATGTAGCCGCCCGGAGTTAACAACAGCGGCTCACCACCGCTTTCAGCGATCGAATAGAGATGCGGCCAGCCGTCGAGATAGGAAAGAAAGACGATGCGGCCGTTGGCGGCCCAGCGCAGGTTCGTTCCGCCGTGAGTTGATGGCGGCGAGCCCTGCAACGTAAACGGACTCTTCCACAACTGCCGTGCTTCGCCTGTCGTCGCGTCCGCGGTCCAGATGGACCAGGCTTGCGGGCGTTGCTCGAGCACCGGCTCCGGCGCGCCGCCGGTTCCGGGTCGACGCACGAACGCGATCTGTTTTCCGTCAGGCGACCAACGCGGACTTGAATCGCGTGAGGTTGCCGGCGCGAGATACAGAATCGGCAGCGAATCCTTTGTGTAGATGCCGATGAACGAGTGATCGCCGCGACCGGAAACAAAGGCGAGCCGCGAACCGTCCGGCGACCATTCGGGCGAACCGGCTTCTCCGCGCGCATAGAAAAGCCGCTTCGCCGCCGTTGCTCCGTCAATCGGCACGGACCAGATGGCGCGTTCTTTCAAAAACACAACGCGGTCGGCCTTCGGCGAAATCACCGGGTCATCGCCTTCGGCCAGTAGCTTTGGCTCTCCACCTGCAAACGGAATACTGAAGATCTGAACGCGCGTTTGCGTGGCGCTCAGCAACGGATTCACGCCGACCGATCTCTCCCAGTTCGAACCGTGGTCGCCGCCGCGCACGTAGACCACGTATTTGCCGTCGGCGGAGATCGAAAGACTCGTCAACTCCTGTCCGTCGTCCATTTGGTAACGGGTCAGGCGCCGCGCTTTGAAATCTGGTCCTTCCGCCACCCAAACGTTTCGCGCGCCGCGCTCGTTGAATGCCCACGCGATTCGTGCACCGCTCGCCGACGCCGTGAGTTCGCTCGGAAACGGATAGCTCTTGATCTGTTCCATCGTGAACGACTGCGCGGAGCTTGCTGCCACGGGGCCGGGATGGGATAGACTTAGCGCGGCTCCGCAGGCGGCCAACACCAGTAAGACCACTATCAACCTGTAACGGGGAGTACGCATGAACAGTCTCCTTTTGAGCACAATCTGCGCGATCACTATTTGTGTAAACATGGGAGTGCCGTTGTCTCAGGCACCCGACGCAAGACAGACCTTTTGGCAGCAGTTTAAAACCGCCGTGTCCAATCGCGACGTGCAAACGGTCGCGCGGCTGTCGCAGTTTCCCATCGGCATGTCTTACGGCATACCTGGTATCAAAACGAAAGCTCAACTAGCGAAGCGCTTCCGGCAGGTCTTCAACGAACAGACCGATGCGGCAGCCTGCTTCGGTAAAGCAAAGCCAGAGGTGGATCCGGCAAACGTGAAAGCGTTTACTGTAGCGTGTCCGGACGCCGCAGGCAACGAAGTTGTGATCTACCACTTCGCGCAAACAAAATCAGGCTGGAAGTTTACGTCGCTCGACAACCTCAACGAGTAGCAGTCATGCCACAGATTACGCGGATTTTTGCCGGGCAGGTGAAGGTTCTGCGTAATCTGCGGATGGTTCTTTACTGGCGTAACCATCTAACCCGAGGCCTAGAAAGATCGTGGCTATGATAATGGCCGAGGCGATGAAGTAGGGCGACGAGATGCCCAGCCAGTCAAACGACCAGCCGAAAAACAACGGTGCGATAGCGCGTGCAACGCCGCCGTAGGTCTGTTGCATTCCCATGTACAACCCGCGTTCACGCGGCTTGATGATGCGCGAGAGCAGCGCCGTCACGCACGGAAACGTGAACGCCGTGCCGAGTGGAATCAACGCCACCGCCAGCGCCAGTGTCCAGATGCTGCCGGCCAGAGGCATACCCAGAACGCCGATACCGAGTAGCGCCAGACCGAGACGCGAAAGTTTTGCCTCACCGAGCCAATCGACCATCCGTCCGAGCAACAACACGCGCGTGAAAACCGAGATCGATCCCACGTACATGAAGAAGTAACCGATCGTTTGTTCTGTTACCTGGAAACGCGCGTTTAGAAACAGCGCCAGCACCGAGAAGCTGCCCTGAAACGCGCCCATCGCGATGGCGTAGATCCAGATCAAACGTGACGAAGGCTCGCTGGAATGCGAAATCACGCGCCAGATGACCTGTCGCGATGTGCGGCGCTCTTCGCCCTCGATGTGTACGTGATCGTCGGGATTGCGCGACTCGGTCAGGTAACGCGCGGCGAACGCGATGTTGATCAAACAAAGCGCCGCGGCCAGTATTCCCGGCCCGGCGTGACCCATTTCCAGAGTCGCGGGACCAGGCAGGAGATCGTATTTGCCCAACGTGATCGCAAAGGAGCCGAGCACGGGACCGAGTGCGACGCCGAGGTTCGTCGTTGCCGAAAGCCAGCCGAGTGCGCGAGCGCGATCCTGCGGCGCGGTTGAATCGGCGACGTAAGCCTGGATCACGCCGACTGTTCCGCCGCCGGCGCCCTGCACCACGCGCGACAGAAGCAGCAGTAACAGCGAGTCGGCAAAGCCGAAGATCAGATACGCGATCGCCGAGGCCGCGAGTGCGATCAACAAGGCCGGGCGCCGCCCGACGCGATCGGAGAAGCGTCCCCACATCGGCGCACTCAGCAGTTGGGCCACCGTGAAAGATGCGACGATGAAACTCGTGATCACGCCGATGCCGAAATGAATGCCGAGAACATTTACGCCGTCCTCGCCGAGGTTCTTCACGTAGAACGGCAACAACGGAAAGATCATCAACACGCCGACCATGTCGACGAACGCCGTCGCCATTAGCGTTAAGAGTTTTGGCGGAATCTTCCGAACCTCGCGCCAGAGGATATAAAGGAGACCGATTCCGATCGCCACGAGCATGATGCGCACGAGTGGCGATTGAAACGATTGCGTTATGTTGTGCTGGAGCAGCATCCGCGGTTTGTATCGACTGGCGTCTGGTTGTTAGATTCTCATATCGTCGTCAAAAATTCATAGTACGGATTTGGAGGAGTGATGAAACTGACGGAGTTTTTTCGTGAAGAGCTCGATCGGGAAGTGGAACGCTCGCGCAAAGCGCTTCAGGAAGTGCCGAGTGGCAAGTATGACTGGAAGCCGCACGAACGCTCGATGATCTTTGGTTACCTCGCGGACATGGTCGCGACGATTCCGACGTGGATTCAGATGGAGATCGAACGTGACGAACTCGACGTCGCGCCGCCCGCAGGACAAGGCATGAAGCCCGCGCCGAAAGAATCGAGTGAGGAATTAATCAAAGCGCTGGACGAAGCAGCGGCGGCAGCGCGTGCGGCGCTCGACAAGACCACGGATGAACATCTCCGGACCAACTGGAAGCTGTTGGCGGGCGGGCACGTGGTGCTTGAAGAAACGCGCTACATGATGATCCAGGAGACCATCAACCACTGGGCGCACCATCGCGGTCAGATGACCGTCTACCTGCGTCTGATGGGCCAAAAGGTTCCGGCGCTCTATGGCCCATCCGCCGACGACCAGAGCTTTTAGCCCACAAAGAGGCACAAGAAGCACAAGACACAAGAAGCACAAGGAGGCGTCCTGGAGACGATAGCCCTCCTCTTGTTTGTGTCTCTTGTGCTTTTTGTGGCTTCAGGCGGTTAGCCCGTCGTCCTTTTCGAGAATGTCGCGCAGCCACCATTCGTGCTTCTCGTGCACCTGCACGTGTCGCGAGAAAAGATCGACCGTGCCCGGATCGTCGTGATCGTCTGCAACTCGCGCCGCCTCACGCATCTCTTTGATCACGACCAGCAGGTTTGCATCCGCTTCCGCAACCATCTCGCGCATGTCGCCGGCGTCGCCCGAAACCTGAACAGTCGCCAGGCGCTGAATGTCGTCCGGACGAAAAATCGGGTCCTGCCCGATCATCCGCACGCGCTCTGCGAAATCGTCGATCGTCGCCAGCACGGCCTGCGCAAACTCGTCAAACAGCAAGTGCAGGTCACGAAACAGCGGACCAAAAGTTTGCCAGTGATAATGTTTGTAATTCGCGTAGAGCACAAAGGCGTTTGCCAGTTGCCGTTGCAGGTGTTCGACAGTGTCGCTGGTCGGTTTGTTGTCCCGCGAAATCTCGTCACCAACGCTACGCTGGGCTTTGCTCGCACCACTCCTCACCATAGTTAAACTCCTCTCACCAAAAGGGTCATTCAACACACTGCTGTTGGCGAAAGCGTGTCGATTGTCTGAGGGAAGTGTCAGACCGGCCAAAGGCCAGCGTTAGACGGCACGCGCAATTAGATAGGTGAGCACCCGCTGATCGTTTTGGTGGAGACGTTTTGCCCAGGAAGTGTTGAATTCCGGCCAGTCGGCGGCCGGGATTATTCCGCGTTCCCTCACCTGAAATCCGGCGGCCGCGTAATGAGGAGCAAGTGTTTGGTCTATGTATGCAAGCGTTAGCGGCGGGAGGGCGAGACGTTCAATTTCTGACTGGTCTCGGGCGGGATCGAGTCCGATTACGACTTCCAGCAAAGCACCGTCGTCACAGATCCGCCGCAGGTTTTGAAGGACAACGAGGTCTCCCGTCGCGACAGCGCGCAACAAACTGCCCCAGGGGAAATGAACGTGCAGCTCGTCAGCAACGCCGTCCAGCTCCGCCGGCAGATCTTCAACCGTCGCCTGAATGAACAGAACGTTAGGGGCGCCGCCCTTCGACGGTTTCCGATATATCTTCTCTGAGATCTTCTCGAGCGTTCTGACGTTCGGATCGATCCCGATGTAGAACTTCTTCGGGTTCCGGCGCGCGGACTGGTATACAAAGCGACCGTCGCCCGTCCCGAGATCGATGATCACTCCCTCGCCCGTAACGTCGATAAGGTCTAATGAGTCGTTCAAATTCCGCCCGGTCGAGTTATCACTTGGTGCTGCCACGAATTGCCTTGATCATGATGGTCGTCCCTTCTAATAAAGTGATCGTATCCAACCACCGTCTACCTGGATCGACGTACCCGTAATGTAACTTGCGCGTTCCGAAACCAGAAACGCCGCCGTCGCCGCAAATTCGTGCGGCTCGCCCAGGCGTCCCATCGGAATCTCCGCTTCCCACTTCCCGCGAAACTCGCCGGCACTGATGCCCAGCTTGTCCGCCATCATGCCGGCCAACTCTTCCAGACGCTCCGTACGTGTGTAACCCGGTAGGATGTTGTTTACGGTGATTCCTTCCGCCGCGACTTCATTCGCGAGCGTGCGGGCAAAGCCCGTAACCGCAGCTCGCAAGCTGTTCGACAACAATAGATTCTCAACCGGTTGCTTCACCGCGATCGAGGTAATGTTGAGTATTCTTCCCCAACGCCGCGCACGCATGCCCGGCAACACCTCGCGCGCGAGGTTGACGGCGCTGAAGAGCGTCAAACGCGTCGCCTGCTCCCATTGTTCCTGGGTCAACTGATCGAAACGACCGGCCGGTGGTCCACCGGCGTTTGTCACCAGGATATCGACGCGGCCGAAGCGCTCAATTCCCGACGCGACGAGCTGTTTTACCTGTCGCGGATCGGTAACGTCGGCAGGCACGCCGAGTACGTGCGCACCGGTTTGATCCGCGATCGACGCGGTCGTTTCCGCGAGCGTGGCGGCATCGCGCGCGCACAGAACGAGTACAGCTCCTTCCGCAGCCAGTTCTTCAGCGACCGCGCGACCGAGCCCGCGGCTACCGGCGGCTACAAGTGCGACTTTGTCTTTTAGTCCAAGATCCATAACGGTTATTTTCGCCTGAGGTAGTCGTCGGTTTTGTCGAGCCAGTCCTGGCGCGGAGGGCTAAAGATGTCGACATCAAGCGTGTCTTCCAACGCTTCCGCTTTGTGCTGAACGTACGAAGGAATGTGCAGCACTTCGCCGGCCATGACGTCGATTGTTTCCGACTCGTCCGGGCCGATCCAGAAACGCAGGCCGCCTTCGAGAATGTAGGTGATCTGTTCGTTCTCGTGGGAATGACGCGGAACGACCGCGCCTTTCTTGAGATACACGTGCGACAGCATTACGCGATCGGCGGTGATTAACCGCCGGTCCAGCACTTCACTCACCTTTTCCTTCGGCATGTCGTCCCAACGGTAGAACGTGACGCTTCGTTCGCTCATAGTTTTCTCCCACGCAACTTGTTTGGTGTGTCTGACAGGCAGCGGTGAAGAATATACGAAACGGGCCGGCAGCGAAAACCTGCCGGCCCGTGGATGTCGCCCTCGCAAATGCCGCTCGAGCTAGTTTGGATTGACGTCTGACCTTGCTCTCAGGATCTGGCGCAGTTTCATACGCGCCTTGTGCAACTGTGATTTTGAAGTACCGACAGCCACGCCCAGCATCCTCGCGATCTCTTCGTGCTCGTGACCTTCGACGTCATGTAGCACAAACACGGTGCGATATCCCGGCGGGAGCTGTTTCAATGCGTTGTCGAGTGCGATGCGATCCATGACCGGCATCGCGTTTGGGTTCTCGGTGCCGCGAACGATCTGTACCGGAGTTTCACCTTCCTCCGTAGTTTTCTCCAGTTTGACGCTCCGCTTACGAAAGTGCATCAAACACTGATTAACTACAAGACGATGGAGCCAG
>DASUOZ010000381.1:0-8358 GCA_036276375.1 Pyrinomonadaceae bacterium
TAATCCCAGGGTTGAAACAACCCTGGGCTAAAGTTAGCGAACGCCTTCGGCGTATTTTCAAAGTGATGCACTACCAGCAAGGGGGGAATTATGGTCGCAGAATCGAAGAAAGACGGTGAATTCATCAGCTACCCGATGAACCGAGTAGCTGGAACGATCAACGACTCGGAAGACGCGCAAGCCGCCATTGAAGACCTGATCCACGCCGGATTCAACATGGATGAGATTGACGTGGTCTACGGTGAGGAAGGTATGCGGCGCCTCGATCCGACGGGTGAAAAGCACGGCCTGTTAGCTCGGCTGCAACGCGCCTTTCTGCAATTGAATGAGGAGCCGAGGCACCTGCGGCATCATGTAGAAGATGTGCTGGCGGGACACTTTGTGATTATGGTTCTGGCGGACGAGCCCGAGAAACAAGCGCGCGCAGGCGAGATACTGAAGTCTCACCGCGCGCACTTCATTAATTTCTACGGCAGGTGGGCGATGAAATCGCTCGACGTAAGTGACCCGAGGCCGGAAACACATGCGGACGCTGAACGCAGCATTTCGGGTGCCGGTCACACCTACGAAGCGAATTTTGCCCGAGGCAGCTTCCAAATCCGTCTCGAGTCCGGAAGCATGATGACCATCACCGACCTGGTCCAAAAGACATTTGGGCCCGTTGAGGTGACCGCCACGGAAATTCGTCCCGACGTTTCCATGATCGCCTGGCAGGAGGCGAGCAGGAAAACGCACGTGTGGGTCTTAGATTTGGAGAATGCGATCGTTTACAGCAACACGCTCCAGCCCGACGGAACACTTATAAGCGGCAACGGTCCTTTGAAGAGGCTCTCATAAGTGATACTCGCCCTGCGATTCGGGCTGGTACAGAACTTCTTCAACGCTCAGCCGGCGAACCCCCGACGGGACTTGCCACTCAATCACGTCGCCACGCCGATAACCCAGCATTGCTGTGCCGATCGGTGCGAGCACTGAAATCTTCCCCTCGTCGTAATTCGCTTCTGTCGGAAATACCAGCCGGTAAATCATCTCCTCACCGGTGTTGAGGTCTTTCAGACGCACCGTCGAGCGCATTGTGATCACGTCCGCTGGAATATCCTGCTGCTGGACCACCTCCGCACGGTCTAACTCTTCCTCCAACGTGTCGAGGTATTCACGGTTCGCAGCGGGATCGCGCTCGCGTGCGATCTCGATCAGCTTTGTGAGCCGCTCGTGGTCCGGCTCGGTGATATAGATGTTCGTTTGCTTCGCCATACGTTTCCCCTTTCACTACTCACGCGTGAGACGTGCGAGCTTTAACGTCTCGCTTTCTTGAAGCCCGCGCCGCACCGCGCACCACTACAACCGAACAAGGTGCGTTCATCGCGACCGCCTCGGACACGCTCCCTAACAGAAATCGCTTGAAACCGCGCCGCCCATGTGAGCCCACGACGATAAGGTCGGCGCCCCATTTTCGTGCCTCTTCGAGAATTACGTCTTTCGCGTTACCGGACAGCACTTCCCCGCTCGCCTTCAGTCCCGCGGTGGCCAGGACTTTCTCGGCGTTAGCGACCGCCTCTTGAGGCTCGAACCCGGAAGGCTTGATCGCCCACGGTTCCGCGACACTCACGATTCTAAATTCACTCTCTGTGGGCCAGGGCCGTGAAGCCAACCCCTGTGCCGCCGCCGTCGACGTCTCCGATCCGTCGGTCGCAAGCAACACTCTTCGCCCGCTGGTCGGAGTGTGCGGGCGATCGTCTCCCACCTCGCGAACTACCTGAACCGTGCAAGGCGCGGCGGTTACCACCGCTCGAGCGACGCTGCCCAGCAGCCGGTGCGTCAGGTCTTTGCGGACGTGTGCGCGGACGAAAATAAGATCCGAGGACCACTTTCGCGCATAAAACGGGATCAGGTGGCGCGCGTCGCCTCGCGCCACGACTACTTCTGTGGGAATGCCGATTTCTTCCAGGCGCTTCGCGACTGGGGTTATTTGTTCCCCACGCGTTTCCATTGCGCGGCGCACGCCACGCGTCCCGTAGCCTTCCTCCCGCCACACCTCTTCGGGTACGTCCATGTCTGCCACGACGGAAAGCACCTGCGCAGTCGTGCCCTCGGGCCAGGGGCGAATTCCCACCGCGTCAACCAATACCTCGGCCGAAGTCGCCGAATCCACTGCCATCAATAGCTTCATAGTGTCCTTTCTGAAGAATAGGTTAGACGAAAGACCGCCTATCAAATAGCGTGACATCACGTAAGTGGATCAAGTGTTTTCACGTCAGTTTTATGGAGTGATCTTCACAACTGCATGTCGAAAGGCTTGAAGGAATGAAAAAGCACGAGGAAAGAATTATTCTCAGTATGCGGGGCAGCCAACTACGGAAAAACGAGCCATGAATGCACAAATTAAACTGGGCCGTATCTTCGGCGTTCAAATCGGTTTGCACTACAGTTGGATCATCATCGCACTGCTCATCACGCTCTCCCTCGCTTCCCAATTCAGTCTGACTAACCCTGATTGGAGCGACGGATTGAGATGGGGCATGGCGATCGTCACCGCGGTTCTCTTCTTTGCCGCTCTCGTTGCTCATGAACTCTCGCATGCCCTGGTAGCAAAAGCTCGCGGCCTGCCCGTGCGCTCCATAACGCTCTTTGCTCTCGGCGGCGTCGCGCAGATAGAGAAAGAAGCTGCCGACGCGAAGACCGAGTTTTGGATGGGGATTATTGGTCCTATCACCAGCTTCGTGATTGGCGTTGTCTGCCTGGTAATCGCGATGGCCCTGGGATGGCAGCCGCCGGACTTCCCGCGCCAGCCGCTGACGGCGATGCTGATGTGGCTGGGGTATATAAATATCGCACTCGCAATCTTCAACATGATCCCCGGCTTCCCGCTCGATGGTGGCCGCGTGTTGCGTGCTATTGCGTGGTGGATCACGGGTGATGCCAAGCGTGCGACGAGGATTGCTTCACGCGTGGGCCAACTTATCGCCTTCGGCATGATTATCCTCGGACTGATGCGCTTCTTTGCCGGCGCTGGTTTTAATGGTTTGTGGATCGCATTTATAGGCTGGTTTTTGCTCAATGCTTCGCGCGAGAGTTACGCGCAGGTGGCCATCACGGATGGGCTTCGTGGCGTCCGTGTTGTCGATGTGATGTCTCGCGACTACGCGACGGTGGATGGACACTCCAACCTTCAGACGTTCGTCGATGAACACTTGGTACGCACCGGAAAACGCTGTGTTGTCGTCACCTTCAATGCGCAACCCGAAGGCATAATCACGCCAAACGAAATCAAAGCGGTTCAACGTGCTCGGTGGCCATACACGACAGTCGGCGACGTGATGCGACCGCTGGATAAAGTACGAGCCGTGGCGCCCGACACGCCTGTGAGCGAAGCGCTCGACGTGATGGCCCACGAGGATCTCAACCAGCTTGCGGTGGTAACCGACGGACATCTCGCTGGATTGATCTCTCGGGCAAACGTGCTGCAGTTACTTCGAACTCGCGCTGAACTACAGATTTGAAGTTAGAACGCACCTGCGGCCGGCTCATCACCATGCTCAAGTACGCAGTCGCCTCTCACCCGCGGCAATGGCGTACTAACACCTGAAAGTCTCGCGTGTTTTCACGCTATCTCGATTGACGCCGGCAGCGTAGTTTAGGGACATGCTGATCGTTGCAGCGCGATGGAACTCATGGTTGGGCGCGTGCGACGAGCGGCGCATGCGCCTCGCGGGGAACCATGCAGGTTCTCGCCGCAACGATCAGCATATGACGATTCGGATAATACCGTGTCGCCTGAAATCGGCAGCGAATAGATTCAATAGGGGTATAAGATGACCGAAGTTACACACACAGCACTGATCGACGATTTAGACGAGTTGGCCGCCTTTGAGCCGGACGGATTCCCATTCATCAGTCTTTATTTGAATTTGCAACCGAACCAGCACGGTCGTGATCATTTCATGCCGTTCGTACGCAAGGAGTTTAACGAACGAGCCAAATCGTTTCCGAAGAATTCACTCGAACTTGCCAGTTTCAAGCTCGCTGCCACTCGCATTATCTCCTACTTGCGAAACGAGGTGCGGCCGTCTGCAAACGGCGTTGCGATCTTTGCCTGCGCCGGCGCCGACGTCTTCTTCAAAACCGTGCAGCTCGATGCTCCGATTCAACAACACCGGCTGCACATCAGTGAACGGCCACACCTCTACCCGCTGGCTCGCGTAATCGACCAGTATCCGCGTTATGTCGCTTTGCTGGCGGACACGAACGCAGCCAGACTGTTTGTTTTTGATCTTGGCAAGATTAAAGCCAGCGAAGAACTGCAAAGCCCGAAGCTGAGCAGGACGCAGGTAGGCGGATGGTCGCAGATGCGTTATCAGCGGCACGTCGACAACTATTACTTGCATCACGCTAAAGAAGTGGTGGAAATGTTGGACCGTGTGGTTCGTGAGGAAGCGGCCGAACACATAATTCTCGCGGGTGATGAGGTGATCATTCCGTTACTGCGCGAACACTTACCTGTTCACCTGCAAGAAAAAGTGATCGACATTTTGCGACTCGACATCAGGACTCCCGAACACGAAGTGCTCAGAGAAACTCTGGAGGCCCTACGGGAACACAATCTCCAATCCGACGCTGAAAAAGTGAGGCAACTGCTCGAAGATTATCGCGCGGGAGGCCTCGCGGTGGTTGGCTTCAGCGACACCAGAAGGGCACTCGAGCACGGACAAGTTGACGAGTTGTTGCTCAGCGCTTCAACGCGGGAAATACATGCTGACGGCGACGGCTTTGCGGAGACAGTAATTCCGCTTGACCAAACTATCTCGGGTGAGGCTCGACATCTGCTCGCCGCTGATCTGCTCGTGACGCGCGCGCGAAATACCGGCGCGCAGGTGACCTTCATCGAGGATTCGGCGTTGCTGGCGGACCTGGGAGGTGTCGGCGCACTACTTCGCTATCAGCTTTAAATCACGCATACCTCGCGGCGCGTCGTGGCCGAAACGATCGAACCGAGCTACTTGGACGTGACGCACGCGCCGGCGCTTTGACAGGGCTTACAGCCACGGACGGTACGGCATGACCTTCAGGCATAAATCGCTTAATCGTCTGGCCCGTTAGTCGCTCAATCGCGCGCATCGCGCCCTCATCCGCCGGCGCTACCATCGAGATCGCCTGGCCGTGAATGCCTGCTCTGCCGGTGCGGCCCACTCGGTGCACGTAATCTTCCGGAGCCGCCGGCACATCGTAATTGATGACGTGTGAGACGGCACTGATATCCAATCCACGTGCAGCTATGTCAGTTGCGACTAGCACACGCGCCCGCCCGTCGCTGAAAGCACGTAACGCTTCCTCCCGCTGCGGCTGCGTACGATCAGCATGAATCCGTTTGACGCTGTGATCGCGTGCGCTGAGAACATGAGACAGCCGCTCGGCTCCTCGTCGGGTGCGCGTAAAGATCAGAACTCGTTCAAAACGTTCGGGCTCCTTTTCCAGCAACCGGAGCAAGAGAGCCATCTTGGATTCCATAGGCACGTGGTAGGCAATCTGCTCCACGAGCTTCGCTGCGCGGCCGCGAGTGCTGACTTCAACAAGCTCCGGATTCTTTGTTGTAGAACGGGCGAGTTGCTCGATGCTCGGCGACATCGTGGCTGAGAACAAGAGTGTCTGGCGCTTCGCAGGCAATAGCGAAAGCACGCGGCGAATGGCCGGCCAGAATCCCATGTCCAACATGCGATCGGCTTCGTCGAGGACCAGGACCTCGATCGTCGACAGCTCGACCGCTCCGCGTTCGATGAGATCGAGCAGACGTCCGGGGGTTGCTATCAGGACGGCAGCGCCACGTCGCAGTTGCGCGATCTGTGTGCGAATACCTGCGCCGCCAATTGCAATGACGCTGCGGTTGGTTTTCGTCTGATTCAGTGCCGTGTAGTTCTCCTGAATCTGAAGAGCCAGCTCACGCGTTGGCGCAAGTACCAGCACGCGCAGTCCCGGCCGAACAGTTTCGCTGAGCCTTTGCAGGATCGGAAGTAGAAATGCAGCAGTTTTACCCGTGCCGGTTTCGGCACAGCCGATCACGTCGCGACCGGTGAGAATGATCGGGATCGCTTGACGCTGAACCGGTGTAGGGGTGTTGTAACCGAGAGACTCGCAGGCGCTCACTTGTGCGGGCGCGAGTCCCAATTGAGAGAAATTCATATTGTCCTTAATTGCGTGATGTTATCGGAACGCAGGTTCGTGAATTGAGTGTGAGCAGGTCTCTTCTATGCCCGCGGTTGTTGGACCGCAAGCAGTAGAAGAGAATCCGCCATGTGTGAGTTGTTTACCAGCGAGGCTCGCGATGACCGCCGCCACTATTGCCGCCACGGTTACCACCACGGTAACCACCGCCACCGCCGCGATTGCCGCCGAAGTTGCGGCCACCGCCACCGCCGCGATTTTCGCGTGGCTTGGCTTCATTGACTTTCAAGGCGCGGCCACCGAGTTCCTTACCATTGAACTGGTCGATGGCTGTCAAAGCCTCGGCGTCGGTCGACATCTCGACGAACGCGAAGCCTCTGGACCGCCCCGTTTCGCGATCTTCGACTACGCTTGCTGATTGAACGGTACCGGCTTGAGCGAACAAATCCTGCAGCTCCTGGTTGGTCGTTTGGAAAGCGAGGTTTCCAACATAGAGTTTCGTTGACATTAAATATACCTTTCCCCTAAAGGGGGCTAAAAGAAGCTGCGAATCGGATTGGCTTCGGCGAAACGGTTGCCGTTCGAAGGACCGGGTTCGGATGCTCTGGATGAGAGCGGCTTCACAAGTTGAAAGAGGCCTGCTCTCGAACTATCCAAACGTCCGGCGCCATTACTTGCTGCGCGGGTCGCATCACCGTCGATGCGCGAGAGAAGGATTAACCGGCTGCTACGATGCATCAGTTCAGACGCAAGTTGCAAACCCCCATGACACTACGCTCATTGAGACTACAAGTCAAACCCGGACCACCCTAAAAGCCCAGTAAAAGGCTGCCGCATGGCTCGCCGTGACAAAATGATTACAAAGAAAGAGCCGTATCGTGTCGCGTGTTTTACGGCTCCTGGGCTTATTGTGTCGGTCTACCGAGACGCCGGCTCTGCTTGCGGTTTCAGTAAGTTTAGCGAGTTATTGGCAGTTATGAAGAAGTCTGAGGTGTTTAGGGCGTGGGGGCGCATTCTTGGCGGATATTATCCATTTCTTTCCATCGAGATCACACGGGAATGCCCGCTCCGCTGCCCCGGTTGTTACGCCTATGAGCCGGAACATCTCGGAGAAGTTGGGCCATTAAGATCACTGGCGGATTACGGTGGGCAGGCTCTGATTGATGAAGTGCTGAGGCTCGTGGACCGCTACCGGCCCCTGCACATTTCGATCGTGGGCGGTGAACCGTTAGTGCGGTTCCGCGAGCTCGATGTGCTGCTGCCGCGTTTGAGTGCAAGGCGAATTGGCGTTCAGCTCGTCACCAGTGCGGTCAGGCAAATTCCGCCTGGCTGGTCCCAGATCAAACAGTTGCATCTGGTGGTTTCCATCGATGGTTTGGAAGCCGAGCATAACGCTCGCCGGAAACCTGCAACTTATGAGCGCATTTTGCGAAATATCGCGGGGCACCGAATTACCGTACATTGCACGGTCACCCGTCAAATGACGGCCAGGCCGGGATATTTTGAGCAGTTCCTGTCGTTTTGGTCAGCGAGACCCGAAGTGAAAAAAATCTGGTTCAGCCTGTTTACGCCACAAGTAGGTGCTGTCGCTGAAGAGATACTCTCGGCTGACGATCGCGCGCAGGTGCTAACTGAACTCAGCGAATTGCGACGCGTTTGGCCCAAGCTGTATCTGCCGGACGCCGTCGTGTGCGGATATCGCAGGCCACCTCAATCGCCGAGCGAATGTATCTTCGCGCGTACGACGTTGAGTTTTACAGCGGATCTGAAAAGCACGATCACTCCCTGCCAATTTGGCGGCACCCCCGACTGTACACGATGTGGTTGCATGGCCTCGGCTGGGTTGAAGGCTGTTGGTGATCACCGCGTGTTGGGGGTCTTTCCCGTTCGGGCACTCTACGAAGCATCGGACGCGATCGGCAAAAGAACTGCCAGACTAATCGGCCGATGACGGTTCTTAACTGGAGTCTTCCTTCCCCTTCATCGCGCCGGATTCCTTTACCAACTGTTGCCGTGCCACTGCAACGCCAAATCCCAAACCCACAAAAACTCAAGCAAACAACATCATCTGCTGCGGGCACTCTGATTGCGAATGCCGACTTGTTTTCTCAGCAACAATCGGAGAGTGGTTATGCGGAAAACGTTTCTCACGGTCGCGTCGATGACGCTGCTGCTATGTTTCAGTTGCCTCGTTTCACAGGC
>DASUOZ010000382.1:0-7595 GCA_036276375.1 Pyrinomonadaceae bacterium
GTCGCCCTGTCGTTCGGTGTGATGGGTTTGGTAATCGACGCCCGCAGCGTCGAGTTGAGTTTTAATTTTCGGCCAGGATCGACGCGCCTTAGCCGCGACGTTGTTGACGATGATCAGCACTTAGCCGCGAGCACGCGCGCGGCTGGCGGCCAGCGCGAGTTCGCGAGCGCGAGGCATCACGTCAACGGCACGCGCGATCTGCGGATCGGCGTCGTTGAAAACCTGCGTCGCCGTGCGATAGCCGTAAGCTGCTGACAGAATGTTGTAGCGCAACTGTCTTTCCGCATACGCACGCGACTTCTCGAGTTGATCCGGCGTCACTTTGAAAGCCGCCGACTTCTTCGCCGCAAACGCTTTCAGCTCGCGCCAGACGTTGTCGGTGATCGGATAATCCTGATCGACCAGGTCGTGGTCAAACTCGATCGCCCGTTGAACCTTGTACTCCGGGAACTGATCGACTCGGCCGGCCGTGAGCTCGAGCGCGAAAGCAAACAGCACGTCGCGCAGGTGTCGCTCGGCGGCGCTGATCATGCCGGGCTTCACTGTTTCATCAGGCGAAATGCCGCCGCCGCCATAAACCGCGCGACCCATGTCGGTGTGACTTTCAGGCCCGCTCGGCGTCGCCGGCTGGCTGGGCCTTTCTGCCGCCAGACCGCCGCGGAAGTAGTAGTCGTAGTTTCCGCCGTTTGAATAGTCACGCTGAATCAGGCGACCTGACGGCGTGAAGTATTTGGCGATCGTAAGCAACAACGCTGAGTCGTAGTCCAACTGAAACGGAAACTGTACGAGACCTTTTCCGAAGGTCGTTTCACCAACGATCAGCCCGCGGTCGTGATCCTGAAGCGCGCCCGCGACGATTTCCGCCGCGGAAGCAGTTTCCCCGTTAACCAACACGACGACAGGGACGCCGTCCGGGTTCTCGTTCACGGCCGCATACGACTGCGAACTGTCTTTGAAACGGCCCTTCTGCGTGACGATCATCTGCCCGCGTTGAAGGAACCTGTTGGCCACGCGAACTGCCTGAATCAACAAGCCGCCGCGGTTGCCGCGCAGGTCGAGCACGAGCATGTTCATGCCCTTGCTGTGCAGGAAACGCAGTGCGTCGCCAAACTCGTCGTCGGTTGTCAGGTTGAAACCGCCGGTCATCGCTACGTAACCGACGCCCGGGCGAAGCATGTAAGCCTGCGCAATCGACGGCAGCGACACCGCGTCGCGCACGATGCTCACGGTTTGCTGTTCACGATTCGCCGGGTGCTCGACAGTGACTTTCACTGTTGTACCCCGGTTTCCCAGCAAGAACTTACGCACTTCTGGATATGTCTTGCCCGCCATTGACTGTCCGTCGACCGCCAGGATGCGGTCGCCAAACCTCAGCCCCGCGCGGTACGCGGGCGATTCCGGGAAGGTGGCGCGAATGTATGTATTCACGTCAGCACCTTCGCGCAGGTCTTCGATGGTCGCGCCGATACCGAAGTATTCCGAACGCTGTTCGGTGCGGAATGACGCGTATTCGATCGGATCGAAGTAAGTCGAGTGCGGGTCAAGCGCGCTCAGCATGCTGCTGATGGACGACTTGAATACCGTGTTGTAGTCGAGTTTTTTACCGTCGATGTGGTTCGACTGAATCACGCCGAGCGCTTCCGCCAGGTCGCTTTTGATCATCGGGCTGGTCACGACGCCCCTCGCCGGAGCGGCTCCGGACGTCGGAGTCCGATCAGGAGGTGTGGCCCGTCTGGCCGAGCGGCTCTGCTGAGCGAGAATGAATGCGGGAACTGTTAAGGCGAAAATAAGGAAAAGAATCCCCGGGGCAATAAAGCTTTTTCTCACGCAACCCTCCTGACAATTTCCGATTTTTGATTGCCAAATTTTCGATTTTGAATGTTTCGTCGGTTTCCAATCGGCAATCAGCAATTGGCAATCGACAATGCTTTCGGGGCGGCCGGGTTTCGGGCGGAAACTCGGGGACGCCAGAATAACACGAAGAGCCTGAGCTTTTGTAGATGCCACAACCGGGATTTTCGTCGCCCGCGAATCTCGCATCCTCATGTATTATTGGCCCCAAGCTCTAAACGACAATTCGCCGGAGGAAGTTGAATGCCAACCACATTAAAGCGGGAGAATCTTGTGTCTTTTGCAAACGAACACCGGGAGGAATATGAGTCCCTTCTGCGTCGCTTTGTCGAAACGCCGACTGTGTCCGTGGATCCAAGCCACCTGGGCGACATCAAAAAGGGCGTTGAGCTGACGGTTGAAACTCTCGAACGGTTTGGCGGCAAGGCCGAAGTTTACCGCGCGGACAAGGGAAATCCCCTTGTTCATGGCGTGTTTGGCACTGACAGCGGCCGGCCGACGGTGACGGTCTACAACCACATCGACGTCCAGCCCGCTTCGAAGGAAACCGAACCATGGGAAACAGAACCGTTCGTCTTCACGAAAAAAGGTGACACCTACTTCGGGCGCGGCACGACTGACGACAAAGGCCCCGCGTTGACGGCGCTGTTTGGCGCGCGCGCGGCGATCGAAGCCGGCATTCCCATCAACATTCGTTTCCTGTGGGAGTTTGAAGAGGAGATCGGTTCACCAAATTTCGAAGCGATCATTTCCAAAGCGGCGACAGACCTGCGCACGGATTCGGTCGTGGTTTCGGACACGGTTTGGGTCTCGCGAAATCGTCCGGCGAGCTCAGCGGGTTTGCGTGGTCTGCTTGGTTTCATCCTGAGGCTGGAAACCGCCATGGTCGACACGCACTCAGGCGAAACAGGCGGCGCCTCGCGCAACCCGATCGCCGAGCTGATGCAACTCGTCACCGATCTCTACGACGTCCGCACCGGAAAAGTGAAAATCAAAGGCTTCTACGACGACGTGATTCCGCCGTCAAAGAAGGAACTTCAAGATTGGGCCAACTGCGGCTTTTCCGTCAGCTCATATAAAAAGGCGCACCACTTGAAGAAGATGCGAACGGAAGATCCGATGGAAGTCATGAAACGCATCTGGGGCATGCCGACGCTGGAGATTCACGGCGTTGTCGGCGGTTACCAGGGCCCGGGTTTGAAGTCGATCGTGCCGCCGCGTGCGGAAGTGAAAGCGTCGTGCCGGTTGGTGCCGGGACAGGATCCGAAAAAATTGCAGAAGTTGATCGCGGCGGCGGTGAAGGAGAGAAATCCGGACGTGAAGGTGCAGTTTGAACACGCCGCGCCGGCGTTTCGCACGGTGGTTGAAGGCCCACTGCCTGAGGCTTTGAAACGCGCGGTGAAGTTTGCATTCAAGCGGGACGCGGTGTTCGTGCGCGATGGTGGAACGATCGGCGCGATGACGAGTATTGAAAAAGTTTTGCAGTGCCCGGTGTTGTTCCTCGGCTTGTCCCTGCCGGAGCACGGCTACCACGCGCCGAATGAGAATTTCGACTGGCAGCAGGCGTCGGGTGGTATGGTAGCGTTTGCGAAATACTTCGAAGAGCTTTCCCGGCTCTAGCCTATAAGCCATCCACAGATTACGCAGATTCTGTGTAATCTGTGGATGGTTTTAGATGATGCAGGACATTCGTTCTTCGTGAAGGGGAACGAATCCGGCCTTCTCGTAGAAGCGTTTCGCTTGCGGGTTTTCGAGGTGCACGGCGACGTCGATCCGGGTCACGGATTCTTTTCGCAGTTGCGCTTTTAACTGGTTCAAAAGCTCCGTGCCAACGCCTGCGCCGCGTCTGTCGGATTTCACGGATACATCGTCGAGCTTCGCCACGACCGCTCCCATCGACGTCGAGATCGCATAGCAAACGACACAAACACCGGCGCAGCCCTGTTCGTCGTAAGCCATCCACACAAAACCGAGCTCCGGGTGTTCGAGGAAGAGGTCGAGCGCGTCGTTCAAGCCTTTCATTCCGAGATCGCCGTACGCCTGACTGCTCGCGAGGTAGTGTTCGTCCGCGCTGAGAAAGTCGGTCAGCATGTGAAACGCGTCGCGCACATCGGCGGCGCCCATCTTTCGGCAGCGAATTGACGTCACGGGCCCAATCATGCCAATTCGCCTTCTCAATTCGCAAGTTTCCCGGATATAATTCGGCCCACTTCCACGTAATTTCCATTCCGGATTAAGCGCAGGTCAGGAGCCATGAAAAAGACAACCACTCTCTTCGCAGCAGCAGTCCTTCTCATTGCAGCAGTCTCAGTGTTCGGCCGCGAAGCGCGGCTCGTTCGCTACCCGCATTACCACAACGGCCGCGTGGTTTTCACGTATCTCGGCGACATCTGGACCGCTGACGAAAACGGTCAGAACGTGCAGCGCCTGACGGTGAATCGCGCGCGCGACGTTTACGGACGTTTTTCGCCGGACGGCAAGTGGATCGCGTTCTCGAGTGATCGTAACGGAAATCTCGACGTGTTCCTGATTCCCGCCGGCGGTGGCCAGGCGAAACAGTTAACCCACCATTCCACCGACGACACCGTGCTCGGTTGGTCCGCTGATTCACGGTCCATCCTGTTCACGAGCAATCGCGGCGAGGACTTCATGCCGCAGCTTTATCTCGTGGGCACCGAGGGCGGCATGCCGTGGAAGGCTGGGACCGACATGGGCGTGCAGGCTTCGTATTCGCCCGACGGGCAGAAGCTCGCTTACAACCAGAAGTCGCAGGTCTACTGGCGCAAGTACTATCGGGGCTCTTACCAGAGCGACATCATGGTGATGGACGTCTCGGCGAAGAAGTTTACGCAGTTGACTGACTTCGACGGTCTCGATTCGTGGCCCATGTGGGGTCGTGACGGACACATCTACTTCGTCAGCGATCGCGAAGGCAGCGGACTGACGAACATCTATCGCGTCTCGGAAAACGGCGGCAAAGCCGACAAGGTCACGACCTTCAAAGCCGGTGACGTTCGCTGGCCCTCGATCAGCGCCGATGGCCGTGTGATCATGTTTGAGCACGATTTCGGCATATGGAAACTCGACCTCAACTCCAAACGCGCCACGCCGATTACTTTGAACATCGATGCCGAGACGCAGGAGAATCTGACGGAAGTTCAATCGTTCAACTCGCAAGCCGACGATTACGATCTCGCGCCGAATTCACGGCGAATCGCGTTTTCGATTCACGGCGAGATCTTCACCGCGCCCGTTGAGGAAGGCGACCTGAAACAACTAACCGAAGGACCAGCGCGCGATCGCAACGTGAGCTATTCGCCCGACGGCAAGTTCGTCGCCTACGTTTCCGACAAAAGCGGACGCGAAGAGCTTTACGTCGTGCCGGTCGATGGTTCGACGCCGGCGCAACAGGTGACGGACATCGACGCGCTGAAGCTCGGTTACAACTGGTCACCCGATTCAAAGGAGATCGCGTTTTCCGCCTCCGACGACAAACTACGCAAGCTGACCGTCGCGACCAGGCAGTTGGTGGAACTCGACAACTCGCGCTACGGCGCGTTCAGCGCGCCCATTTGGTCGCCGGATGGAAAATGGATCGCCTATTCCAAACCGGACATCTCGCGCACGTCTGACATTTACCTGATCGCGTCGTCAGGCGCGGAGAAGGAACCGCACCGCGTCACGTTTGATTCCAACAACGACGGCAACCCGCGCTTTGGACCAGACGGCCGCAAACTTTTCTTCCAGCGCGTTGAGGCCACCGGCAACAGCAGCCAACCCAACTCACTTCAGATCTACTCGATGTGGCTCGAGCGGCAGGAAAAAGATCCTGACGATCCGGAAGAACGCGAAGCGCAAGCTCCGCCCGCTGCGGCGCCCGCGGCCGAAGGTGCCGAAGGTGAACAACCACCGGCAGCACGCCCGCGACCGCAGGCGAATCGCCCACCGCGCGAGATCAAGATGGATTGGGATGGGATGAAGCGCCGCACGCGCCAGATCACGCGCATGCCGTTTCCGATTCTCAACTACACGATCACGCCCGATAGCCGCACGATCGTTTTCGTCACGACCGAACCGGCAGGCCAGGCCAGCATTCCCGTGATCTATTCGATTCAGGAAGACGGGCGCCGCCTCGCACGCATGACCGCGGGCCAACCGCCGGCTGGTGAGGGCGGCGGTCCGGGTGGCGGCGGTGGTTTCGGCGGCGGAATTTCCGATCTGAACATCTCGCGGGACGGACGCACTCTTTTCTTCCGCGAGCGTGACGGCGTTTGGTCAGTGCCGATCTCGGCGGGCGGACCCGGCGCGGGTGCGGCCGCGGCAGCAGGTGGAGGCGGCGGCGCCGGCGCGGGTGGTGGCAGACGCCGGATCAATTTCAACGTTCGCGTCCAGATCGATCGTCCGGCGGAATGGGCCGAGATGTTCGACGATGGCTGGCGCACGATGAAGTACCGCTTTTACGATCCAAAGATGCACGGCATGGATTGGGACGCGATGCGCGCGAAGTATCGCCCGCTCGTTGAGTTCGTCGGCGATCGTCAGGAGTTGCTCAACATCATCAACGAGATGATCGGTGAGTTGAACGCTTCGCACACGGGCGCGGCGCCGCCGCCGCGTGGATTTGGCGGTGGTGGAGTCTCGACCGGCCATCTCGGTGTCGAGCTCGAACCGGACAAAGCCGCGGGCCGATATCGCGTGGCCCACATTTACGAGGATGGCCCAGCCGACAAAGACTGGGTGAAAGTGAAAGTCGGCGACTACCTGCTCGCGATCGACGGCAAGCAAGTCAAAGCTGGCGACGAGTACTGGCAGTTATTGAACAGCCGCCTCAACCGGAAGGTGACGGCTACGTTCAATAGCAAACCGGCTGAAGACGGCGCGTGGAACACCCGCATCGAGGCGATCACCGGCGGCGCTTTCAGCAATTTGCGTTACGAGCGCTGGGTCAAGGAACGCCGCAAGAAAGTCGACGAGCTTTCGGGCGGACGCATCGGCTACCTGCACATTCAGGCGATGAACCAACCGTCTCTCCGCAAGTTTGAAAAGGAGATTCGCGAGTTTCGCAATAAGGAAGCGATGGTGATCGATCAGCGTTGGAACGGCGGCGGCAACATCGAACAGGAGTTGCTCGCGATTCTGGTCCAACGCCAGTACCAGGTTTGGCAACCACGCGGAACTGAAGCGGCCGGCCGCCCGTTTGCCGGTTTCTTTGGACCGAAGATCGTGTTGCAAAACTGGCGCTCAGCTTCGAATGCCGAGATGTTCCCGGCGGGTTTCCGTGCCCTGGGACTCGGCAAGGTTGTGGGGACGCCGACGATGGGCGCCGTGATCGGAACGGGCAGTTACAGTTTGATTGATGGTTCAACGGTGCGCACACCGGGCGTAGGCGTGTTCCTCGCCGATCCGAAGCGAACGAACATGGAAAACTACGGCGTGCAACCCGACATGCTGATCGACAACAGACCGGAAGACACGCTGGCCGGACGCGATCGTCAACTCGAAGCTGCGGTCGAAGAGTTGATGAAGCAGTTGAACGGTTCGCGGCGCAACGTGGCCACGGAAGGTCAACAGCAGAACGACAATTAGGCCACAGACGGACACAGATGGACACGGACAGTCAGGACCGTTTGCCTGCTGTCCGTGTTTGTCCGTGAGTCCGTGGAAAGAAATCAAAAAGAACTGGCGGGGGCGGGCGCAGGTGCAGCTTGCGCGGGGGAGGCTTCGGCCGCCTGAGCCGCCTGGGC
>DASUOZ010000383.1:0-5454 GCA_036276375.1 Pyrinomonadaceae bacterium
ATCAACTTCGCCGGCAGGTAGTCGGGATAGTTTCTTTCCAAATCGCCGGCGAAGGCTCGCGCCTGATCGACGAGCCCGAGGCTGTAGTTTGCCTGGGCCATGAAGTACAAACCGGCGCGCGAGTTTGGTTCCTGGCGCAGCACGTCTTTGAGGTCTTCAACCGCAGCCTTGAGCGCCTCCGGCTGTTGTTTCCGCATTTGCACGCGGGCGCGCAAAAGGAGTGCCTGGCGATCGTGCTGGTCCTTCTTCAACGCTTCGTCGATCTGCTCGATGGCGCCTTGCGTATCGCCGCGTTGCAAAAGGATCTCCGCGAGGCGATAGCGGCCCTGCATGTAATCAGGCGACTTCGTAAGAATGTCTCTGTAAATACGGATTGCATCGTCCGAACGATTGATGGACGAATAGAAGTCGGCGAGCACCGCCTGGCTTTCAGGCTTGTCCTGGTCGAGCGCGGCCAGTGCTTTGTACTCGTTCTCCGCTTTATCGAGGCGACGGTTTACAAGATAGAAACTGGCGAGCACGAACCGCGCGCCGCGATCGGTTGGGCCAACCTCGACCGCTTTGAGCAACTCCGCTTCTGCTTCCGGCATACGGTTTCCCTGGACCAGGAACTTGCCGTACTCGGAATGCGCGAGTGGCGAGTTGCTGTTCAGGGCGATCGCTCGTTTGAAGAGCTCTTCAGCTTTGTCGCGCTCGCTGGTAACGATGTAGAAACGCGCCATGCTCAGATACGACTCAACCCGGTTGGGATTTAGTTGGATCGCGTGGTTGAGCTCGGCGAAGGCTTTGTCCTTCTCGTTACGCGCGAACAAGAGGCCGCCCATCAGGATGTGGGCTTCGATGTGGTTCGGATCTTTGTCCAGCGTTTCCTTCACGAGACGTTCCGCTTCGGTGACGAGCTCCGGCCGGCCTCTGCTGGCGGCGAGGAAGTAGTTGCCGAGTTTGACGCGCGACTCGAGATTGTCCTTGTCGAGGTCGTTAGTCTTCTGGAGCTCGGTGATCATCTCGGGAAAGCGCTGGAGCCCTTCGTACGCCTGCGCGAGACCCCAATGTGCGGCGGCGAGCTTGTCATCGATCTGCAGCGCGTTGCGAAACTCGAGCGACGCTTCCTGATATTTCAGTTCTTTCAGGTAGGCATCGCCGCGTCTGACATGCTCGGCTTTGGCTTTTTCGGCGTTGGTACAGCCGCTCAGGGCGAGAAGAGCAACCAGCAGGACACTAAGAAAAGAGACGGAATTGCGGACACGGCAGCACTCGTTTTTCATCTGTTTTTCCCCAAATACCGCGTCTTCAGCGGGCAAAGCCGAGGACGTGGCTTACTTCAGACATTAATTCTAAACAGTTAATCCCAACACAATTTCCAGATTAGTTCGGGACATATTCGTCCAACGCGGCGGCAGCCCTGCCCGACAGGTCTTTGGCCGAGTCGAGCGCCGCCGTCTCTGAATCTCCGATCGGCACGGTCACCCGCACCATCGCGCCGTCCGAACGGCGCAAACGAACGCTATCGATCACCGTGTAAACCTTGCCCCAATACTCGCTGGCGATCGTGCGCCCGCGACCCTGGTACCAGTAGATCATCAGGCTCTTGTACTCGCCGTTTTGGATCACGTACTTGTTCGCGGCAAAGGTCCGGCCATCGGGCAGCGAAATCCTGACGCTGTCGGGATTCGTTAACGTCCAGCCGGAGCCCGGGAGACAGTTCAAAGGGCTGTGATACGACGCGCCTTCGCGCTGGCTGGCGTAGTAGCCGACGTAAAAGTTTGCCGCCTGGCCATCTGATCGCTGGAACTCTCGCAGGAGGTAATCGCTGGCGCGCAACACCTTCATCGTCGGCTCGTCGATGCTCGAATCTTTGGCCTTCTGCCACTGGCCCAACTGCGTGGGAAAGTCTTTCAACGGTTTCCGATCGACGCGCGCTTCGCCTAGGTACGCCCACGTATTCACTAAAACGCCGACCCCGATGATGGCGACCAGCAGGATCACAAAGCGCAATGTAGATGACTTGGTCATTCAGTTCCTTCCGCCGGTAAAACTTTCGTCGATCCAATACTAGCGGGTTCGCGCGAGCTCTTGTCGTCCGGTTTACCAACACTGCGTGGTCTAAACCGGTCCACAATCCAACCCACCAAAAACAAAAGCAGGAATGCGACAACGTAGATGGCCCAACCTGAGAACGAATGGAAGAAACCATCAGCAACGCCCGTGCCGTAATAGTGCGAAAGAATCCCCGTGCCGCTGACGCGCGACGCGTTGGTCAGAATCGCGATCGGCACCGCCGAACCCACGATGATCACGGCCCGCCAGAAACCAAAACTACGCAACCAACCAAATTTGCCTCTTGGACCATGCGAATCGTCCGACCTTGGATGCGTGAAATAGGCAAACACCACCGCCAGCGTCATCAAGGTCATCAACGAACGAATTCCGCTACACGCCTCCACCACTTCCAACTTCTTCGTGTCGAAGGAGTTCAGTGGTTTCAGCTCGATTACGTTGCCTTGCCGGAGCACGGGAATACCGAGCAGGCTCATGGACCACACGGCACAGCGCGACGCAAAAAGTTGGAGCGGAAAAGCAATTTTGTTGAAGATTATGGCCGGAATCGGGATCGCGAGTATCAGCAGGCCGAGCGGGATGAGAATCAGCCGGAGAAAGCCGAGTCCGAAAAAATAGACCACGGTGCCGGCTATGAGCAGCACCAGCGACATCCGCTGTGTGTAAAGCTCAGCGCCGGCCACACCCGTCCACAAGGCAAACAGTGAAAACGCGACGGCCAGCCCGCCCAGGAGCACCGATGGACGAGCCGGCTCCGTCGCAAACTTATCGCGCTGCAACCAGAGGATGTAACCGATTATTAAGGGAACCAGCAGACCGTGGGAATAGTTTTCGTCGGTCCACCAGTCGCGCGAGAGCCTCACCAATACCGCGGCATAGGTGAAAAAGATAGCGAAAGCAATGGCTACGGCACGCCAATGGCGCCTTCCGGCCGGGACACTCATACAGATTCCTTGTGCTCATTCCCACAAGAAAAGGGCAATTTCCCTCGGGAGAATGTGGGCGACTCTTAAAATCTTCACCCAGTTTCGTAATTGGGGAGAAAGCTTATCTCAGATCGTGGCTCATGACAACACGATAAGCCACCGTTCAAAGGTAAGGAAACGACTAAACGGAGGTCGCTTCCAGATTCTCCGATTCGCCAGTTCTGAGGAATTTATGTCCATCGACTTTCGCTCCCTATGTGTGGTGTAATTTGCGCAGCAGCCTCCTCGGATAAGGGACTCCCACTCCAGGAACGAGGTGTCTACGATGATTTCGCCACGGCGTAGAGAGCGGGCGGAAATTTCCCGCAGCGCCCACGAAGCGGACTCGGCCCAGAAAAAGTCGCACCTACTAACCTCGAAAAACACAATCACTCGCTATCACGCGCCGGCGGCAACAACGATTTTTCCGTTGGAATACGCGTTCCATCTGCTCGGTGACGTGCGCGGTAAAACGATTCTCGAATATGGCTGTGGCAACGGCGAAAATACCGTGGTGCTCGCCAATCGGGGCGCAAAAATCATCGCGCTCGACATATCAGCGGAACTGCTCGCTATCGCCCGCAAGCGCCTTGAGGCGAACGGATGCCATGACGTCGACTTGCTGATCGGCTCAGCCCACGATTTGCCACTCGCTGACGAGTCCGTGGACATCATCTTCGGCATGGCAATTCTTCACCATCTGGATCTCCATCTGGCGTCGCACGAGGTCTTGCGCGTATTGAAGAAGGGCGGCCGGGGGATATTTGAGGAACCAACGCGGAACTCAAAGCTCGTCCGCACGGTGAGGCGATTATTTCCCCAGCGCGCAGACGTGTCAGAATTCGAACGCCCGCTCACAAACCAGGAGATGAGAGAGTTTGCCGCGGCGTGTCGCTATGAAGCGAAGACGTTTCAACTCCTGTTCTCGAGTCTCGCTTCACTCGTACCGCGCTGGAGCAAACACGCGATCAGGCTGAGTGCCCAGCTCGACGCCCATCTGCTTCGGCTCGTCCCTCCACTTGCTTACTACGGAACAATCACCGTTTTTCAAATGACGAAGGAATAGCCCGCGACTCGTTTGCGCTAATTGATGAAGATTGTCGGCGTGTTGCTGCGGCGGCCGCCGACGATCAATGTCAGTTGCACTACACCAGCGCCCTTCAACTCGGGCACCAGCCTGACGTTGATCTGGTCCAGACCCGGCAACAATCCTTGTGGACCAGCGAATTCCACCGGCAAAGAATAGACACGGCCGTCTCCTGCGACTGCTACAACGGAAACAGACTCCGCGAAGTTCGGTCTCACCACGCCGCCGATATTGAGATCGTTGGTGATATCAGAATTGCTGACGCTGCCGCTGATTCCGGTCGCCAGTAACGAGAGCCGCGTGCGCTTGTCGGGGCCGTAGTTTTCGGGTGTGACGACCTTCAGATTGGTCGTTGTGTAGGTGTTGTTATTCACGACGATCGCCGCGCCGTTCGGATCCTCGCTGGTGGTCATCAGGCGCGAACTGTTTGTTTCAATGCTGACTGTTCCCTCGCAAACGTAACCTTCCTGCGACGACACGATCACTTGCGTCATTCCCAGCTTAGCGTCGGCGGGCATGTAGAACTTAACGGCCGAAGGCGAGACGTAAATTACCTGCACGGCAACGCCGCCCACGGTGACGCTCAAGCCGCCCAGCTCAAAAGGAACGGGTTGGTTCGTACTGATCGGCGCAAACATAGTTTGCGAGACCATCGGTTGCACGTTGCCGCTGCCGGCGATTGAGCCGAGGCTGGCCGGCGCTACTGCGGAAATCGCAGTCAAGCCGTAACCCGTCTTCGCCTGGCCGATCACGAGGTCCATTCTGGTCTTCGTGTCCTTAGCCTGCGTGACCGTCGCGGACGAGATATTTCCATGGCGCATCAGGTCTTCCGCGATGGCCAGGTGCGTCGCCACGCGCAGCAGGTTGTTTTTGATGTTTGGACTGTTAGCGGCGCGCATGGCCAGACCGTTGGTGGCTTTGCTGAAGAGCGACGCCGCTTTGATCTGCACGTCGATCGTCCCGGCGCTGGCGCCAAAGGAATTGAACTCTGCTTTGAACTCCGCATAGGCTTGTTCGATGTCGCTGGTCAGCGATGAAATGCTCGACGCCAGCGAGGTGTTCTCGTTGTAGACGGCGTCAGCCGCACCGGCGTATTCCTGTGTACTGGTTTGCTGAATCAGCGAGCCGGCTTTGCCGCGCGCTCTCTTCACACTGTTGGGTGAATTAGTAACTGTGATCGAGACCACCGCCGAACTACCGACGATGCCATTGTTGTCGGTCGCGCGAGCAATGAGATCGTAATTCCCCTTCGTTGCATCCACCCAGACGCCGTTGTACGGAGCAGTCGTGTCAGACGCGATCAACGTGCTGCCGCGATAGAACGAGACTTTCATGATGAAGCCG